>NZ_KV805023.1:0-1266 GCF_001811515.1 Corynebacterium sp. HMSC076G08
GATTGGTTCGTTATCGTCATCGATGGTTGTGGGAGAAGCTGCAACTTCTCCCACAACCGGCACCATCGCCTCTTTAACCTTCTCGATACGATGCTCGTGGTGTATCGCGCTTTCTGAGTGCGTATCCCGGTATGACTTCACAATCTTGGCCCACAGCAGATCCGGGTCAATGGGTTGTGTTGGGGATTGAGCGTGGGCGAAGTGCTCACGGGCTTGGGCTGGAGTGATGTGCATTTTGCCGACTAGCAGGCCTTGATGGCGGCGCCTGGTGTTGTAAAACTCGCGGTAGTCGTCCAACAGCTGTTGGACGTGCTGAAGTGTCGTAGGTTGGCGTGCATCGAGAAACTTGGTCATAGTTTGATGCGAGCGTTCATCTTTGCCTTGGGTTTGCGGGCCAAAACCTGCAATGGACCAGATACCTTGGGCGGCGAGCCAGCGCTCGGTATCGGACAATCGGCCCCGGTGATAGGTGGCAAAAGCTTCACCGTTATCGGTCAAAAGTTCCTGCGGGCGACCATACGTTTCTATTGCTGCGGCCAAGGTAGTGCGAGCATCGAATCCGTTTTCTTTGGCGGCGAAGGCTTGTGAGCCCAGATCAAACCGGCTGGCATCATCAACCAGCTGGTAGATAGTGATCTGGGTATGTGGAGTGTCAAAGAGTCGATAGACAAACCCGTCGAGTTGCCACAGCTCATCGACTTTATCGCGTGCCCAGCGTTTATAGCTTTTACGAGGACGTTTACGGGCATTGGCCTCAGCAACACCAGCTTCGTGGAGCCAAAGCGCAATCGTAGACCGTGCCGGTGGGTGCTCTAAACCAAGGTCATCAATGAGGTAGTAATAGATCGACCACGGGCCATAGTCACGTCCCCGGGCCTTGAGCACTGATCGAGCTGTGATGACTTTCTGACGAAGGTGATCATCGTAGATTCTGGCTGGGGAATGCGGGGCGGTGGAGTCAGGCAGGATGCCTGCACGGCCGCGTTGTTCAACGCGGCGTTTGATGTTGGCATAGGTTTGGCGAGATACGCCAATATCCTTGCAGAATTGGGTGACGGTTCGTCCGTCTCTTACTGGGTCGAAGTCCGCTATTTTCTTGCGGAGATGGGTTGAAATAGCCATCTTGGTATTCCAACCCACCGACTGTCCAAAAAGTCTTGAGACATCACGACAAGGAAGTCTTTGGACTCCGTGACCAAAAACTATCTGGACTCCCCGTCCAAAAAGCCATTAGACTCCGTGTCCAAAAACTCCATAGACATCACA
>NZ_KV805024.1:0-1639 GCF_001811515.1 Corynebacterium sp. HMSC076G08
GGACTCCGTGTCCAAAAAGTCCATGGACATAACACTGTTAGCACGTTTCTACGCTCCCAGCCTGCAGCTATATACAAACTCTTGTTATTTTCCGTTGCGTAAAGTAAGTTGCTTTCCGTAATGGAAAACAATGACTTTGGTGCCGCAGGAGGGGAGCTTTAGTTTTGTCCAATCAGGATGTTCGGGACGCACTCGCATTTGAGGAACAACAACGGCTGGCCGCGGCCAAACGGCCACCCGTTTGGCTAAGTCTGCTCGCAGCGGCGGCGTACGGCGCGTGGTTTGCCTACATGTGGATCAAGGATGACGTCCATCCTCTCGTTCCTGTTGGTGGACTGCTTCTTCTACTCGCGCTCTTGGTGAGTCTTGCCGTCTTTTACCGCACGGGGGTGAGGGATTCAATGCGCCAGAAGGTTGATCCGCACGCCTCTAGGAATGTGACCTGGCGCTTCTACGCAGGATTGGGATTTATGATTCTGCCGGCGCTCTTCAATCCCTTCGTCGAAGGACACGTTATTCCCTCATGCATTGCAAGTGTGCTGTGCGCCTTGGCGGTCTTGTGGACACTACATACTGGTGCGCTGGATCGGAGGCCGCGATGAGTGAACTTGACCCGGTAATCCACCCGCTCAATCGCTTTAAGATTTGCGCCACACTTAATGCCTTCGGAGCCACGCAGGGCGGGGAGGTAAACCGAGAGATGAAGTTCGCCATGTTGCGCGCTCGCACGGAGCTTTCCGATGCCTCCCTGTCTAAGCAGCTCGGAGCTCTGGAAAAAGCCGGCTACGTGACTCGCTTCCGCGAGTACGGCACCAGCCGTGCGAAGGACTCGGTGTGGGTCGCATTGACTGAGCAAGGCAAGATTGCCTTCGACGGCCACTTGGCAGCACTCAAGGAATTAGCTGAGGGTTGAGTTGGGTGCATAGTACGGCCTCGCTGAGGTGCCCTTGTTGCCAAAGTTTTCCCGCCCGCCGCAGGCGGTTTCAAGTGGTGGATGCATCACTTGAATAGTTCTTGGATTCTCTCTTCTGGTGTGTACCAGTTGAGGACTTCTCTGGGGCGCCCGTTGAGTAGGTCTTGAATGTGTTGAACGCCTTTTGAAGCGTCAGGGTACTAAAGTCGCTTCCTTTGGGTAGGAAGTCTCGGACTAGCCCGTTGGTGTTTTCGTTGGTAGGACGCTGCCAGGGTGAGTGTGGATCGCAGAAGTAGACTGCGAGCCCACGTTCGATGCTCAGCCTGTCTACTTGGGCTAGTTCCACACCTTGGTCCCAGGTCAGTGTTTTGGTGTTGTTGCGTATTTTTCCGGTAAACATCTCGATTAACTTATCGACAGTCGTGGCGGAATCATGCACATCAAGCAGCGAGCCCATACGACTACTTGTTCAAGCCGGTTAGAGTCCAAGCACTACCCGGATTATCCAGAGAAAAACTGAGAGCAACTGTCGTTGACTCCATG
This sequence comes from Corynebacterium sp. HMSC076G08, assembly GCF_001811515.1. Taxonomy (NCBI): domain Bacteria; kingdom Bacillati; phylum Actinomycetota; class Actinomycetes; order Mycobacteriales; family Corynebacteriaceae; genus Corynebacterium; species Corynebacterium sp. HMSC076G08. The sequence continues at coordinate 1,457 of NZ_KV805024.1, forward strand.
ATTAAAGAAGACGGACTTGATGGAGAACACAGATCGAGAGCCTCTCGAGAGAACTTCACCCATTGTTCGCTGTCGCCCTTTCCTCTAAGAAAGAGGAAGTTTGCCTCTTCGGTGAAGCCGTGTTCTGGAACAGGGGGATCATCAACCACAAGTGTTTCTTTGACTGTTTGATACGGAGTGTAT
>NZ_KV805024.1:1739-15842 GCF_001811515.1 Corynebacterium sp. HMSC076G08
GAGTTCCTCCAGTGTGATGGACTCAGTAACGGGGATTGCATGTCCCGATCGTTCTAGGGACGCGAGATGAGAAGCCAATGGGTCATTAAAACTACAAGAGGAGAGTGATAGGGAGACAATACTAGTGAACCCTATCCGTGCCATCATGCGTCTCATTAACATAACCTCCTTCTCGTGCCTATCCTAGGAAAGTGTAGATAGCAGTCCAATCCTTGCCCAGAGGGCGCACTGGTTCAGAGCAGCAGCTTCGTCGCCACTACTTGCGAAAGCAGATCCAAGAAATCGACCTTGGGCATTGTTATACAGGTCCATGCGGGTCTGATCCGCTGGCCCTTGAGCGACAGTTTCGTGGTTAGTAGCAATGCGTTCAGCTGCATCTGCACCGATTCTCATCGTCATCAGGGCATTCCACGAGCAGTGCCGAAAAGCATCGCCCTTTCCATTGCGGAGTGATGTGGCGCCAGGAAACCGGTTCTGCGCTTCCGTACTCGCGGTTGTGGCTGCCTGATTGGCGATGCCGCATGATACTACATCGACCAGCGCGATGCAGGACAGCATTTCAAGGCCCTGGATATATATCCGGTAGGGGTCCGACTGGGTGGTCGCAAAAGGCGCTACCTGAGGATTGATGTCAGTGACCCTGGCACGTTCAACTGCAGCAATGATTGCGCGTTGTTCATTAGCTGACAGGGATGCGAAGTAACCGTACGGGTCGGCGGACTCGTTCATCACCTTGATCTCGTCTTGAACATTCATGATGTCCTCATCTGTGACATCACTGGTGTCTACGCGAATTTCAGCGTCTAAGTCAATTGTTGATGCGGGCAAGGGGGTAAGATTCCCCAGGTTTTGGGCAGCAGCACTTGGTGGAATGATTAAACCAAATGCGAGAACTGCTGCTGTAGATAAAGCCATGATGAATCTTGTGGCGCGATTGCGCATAAGAACTCCTGTAAATTTCGTGAAAACGATTATCCGTGACGAGGGAAACACGCATATTAGGTGCTCCTTACCCAGAGTAACAGATAATTCCTATTAGGAAACTAACAGTTGTAAAATCACCCCTAATTAGGTGTATATCCCCTGCCAATTTATCGATCACAGCTCCACACAGAAGTAACGAAGTACTACTAGTAACGCTCGTAGATTGAAGTGCCCCGAGTTTTGTTCCTAGGGGGGCAGGGCTCAGCAGCCAAGGGGAAGGTGACCACTTCGTGTTCAACTCCTCGATGACAAAGGCCCGCAACTGCGGGTTGGTATCGAGTTTACGGGGTTTAGGCCTGGCTAAACGGTCTACAGCCCGCTTTTGCGCCACGAGGGCATCGTAGCCATGCTCAGTCATCCCACGGGCGATTTCCCTGCTAATCGTCGACTGATTCCGGCCAAGGTGGGCTGCAATCTCACGGTGAGTAAGACCCTGATCAAGCAGATAGGCTATCGCTATTCGGTCATGGCGGATAAGACGCTTTCCGCGTCCTACCTTCGATTCGGATTCAGTGGGATGATCATTGAGTATCCAACGCCCATACATGCGATTATGGTGCCACGTTTTCACCGTGGCAGTGCAGCGATCAACAACCTGGCCGGCCTGTTTATAGCTTTTGCCAGCATCCACAAGTTTCAAAGCTTGGGCAATGCGATCCCGCTCGTGTTGTATGGCTCCACCGCGACTGGTATTGGCGAGTTCGATACCGTCTTGCGCAAGGTATCGGTAAGCGGTCTGTGGGAAACCTGTCTCTTTCAGTGCACTATGCGCAGACCGACCGCTTTCTACAATAGCAATGATCTTTTGGTATTGATCTTTGTACTTATCCTCATTCAGGCTCCGACGGCGCTTGCCACGGCTAAGGCCCTCAGCCTGGCGCCACACCTTCGCCGTAGCCTTCGAGCCCCCCCAACTCCTTGAGGATCACCGACATCGGACGCGCATCATGCAGATACGCCTGCACATACCGCTCACGTAGCTTTCTATCGCCTAACATCTACACAACCTCCTAGCTGTATAGATGCATTCACCACCTGAGCCCGCCGCAGGCGCGGCGAACAACTTTGGCAGAACAGGCAGTTTTGCGTTTCGGGGCTTAGTTGGTTTGGGCCGCAGCGAGCTCAGTATGTGGCTTGTCGGATTGAGTGCCTCGAGCCTTGAGGCAGATGGCGTAGAGAATCCAGCTGAGTAGTGCCAGCCACACGAAGTCATCGACCAAGAACTTCTGGTACAGCGGCATCGCGTGGACATCGATGCTGTCACCAAACCACCACTTCGGCGGAACGGTCAGCAGCATGCCCACCCAAGCGGCGAGTACAGCCAGCAGGCTGCCGGCGACCCAGGTGGAATTGCGCCAGGACCAGGCGCGGTAGACCAGAACCGGCACGATGAGCGACAGCCACACCCAGTGGTGCGACCACGAAACAGGCGAGATGAGCAGCATGATGGTGGCGGTGGTGAGGTGGGCATCGACAAGCAGGCTTCGCCGCATTTGCGCCAGGATGAGGGCTGAGCCAAGGCCGATGACTGCGAGCGCAGCCACAAGCCACAGCACGTTGATGAGCGTGCCGTGGTTGTCCATGGCCTCCTGGGAGGTGAAGAGGCGCTGGATGACGCCCTTGAGCGAGGAATTGGACTGATAGTCAGTAGCCACGCCGAAGTCTGCGCCCTTGCCCATATCGAGAAGCTTTGAACTGAAGAACTCGACAAAGGCCTGCCATCGGTAGGCCGCGGCCAACAGCGTCGCCACGACGGCGGAGGCTAAGGCCGTGAGGATGGGCCGCCACTCGCGGCGCAGCAGGAAGTAGAGCAGCATGGCCAACGGGGTGATCTTGATGGCCGCCGCGAGACCTATCAGCCAGCCCTGCGGAAGCTTGCGCTCGCGGGGAACAAGATCAAAGATGACCAGCGCCATGATGACGATATTGATCTGCGCAAAACCATTGTTGAGGCGGATGGGTTCAAAGAACATGGCCGCGGCCCACGCGATCGCCACGGTGGGCCACAGGTGCGGCACCTTGAGCGCGCGGAAGATCGCGTAGAGGCAGGCAAAGACCAGGGCGTCCGAGAGGACGATCATGATGTCGCCGGCGAGCGAATCGCTCATCCAGTCAAAAGCAGTCAGTGGCACCATGACCAGCGCCCCGAAGGGCGGGTAGATAAAGGGGAGCGCCAAATCCCCGGCGTACATGGGCTCCGAGTAGACCGAGCGGCCCTCCATGAAGGCGCGCACGCCCTCTCGGTAAATGATCATGTCCACCGGGAAGTCCGTGTGGAGGACGTGGCGGATGACGCCCACCAGGCCAATGATGAGCCCGGCGGCGGTCAGGAGTGTGCGCCTTGCGGCGTTAGTGGCGAAATTCATCGCCCCATACTCTAATTGACGTAACCATCCACCACGCGCACCGCACCACGGTCAGCGGACGTGGCCATGTTGGCATAGGCGCGCAGGGCCTTGGTGACCGGGCGGTTGCGGTCCTTCGGCGTCCAGGGCTTCTCACGCTGCTCCTCGATGGCGCGGCGGCGTTCGAGAACGTCCTCGTCGACGTCGAGGGTGAGCTGGCGCTCGCGGATGTTGATGGTGATGGGGTCACCGTTTTCCACCAGGCCGATGAGACCGCCGTGGGCAGCCTCGGGGGAAATGTGGCCGATGGAAAGGCCGGAGGTGCCGCCGGAGAAGCGGCCATCCGTAATCAAGGCGCAGGCCTTGCCCAAGCCGGAACCCTTGAGGAAGGAGGTCGGGTGCAGCATCTCCTGCATGCCGGGGCCGCCCGCGGGGCCCTCGTAGCGGATGACGATGACATCGCCGGGCTGGACTTCCTTCTTGAGGATGATGGACACGGCCTCCTCCTGGGACTCCACCACGCGGGCCGGACCGGTGAAGGTCCACAGCTCTTCCTCCACGCCGGCGGCCTTGACGATGGCCCCGTTGGGGGCGAGGTTTCCGCGCAGGACAACCAGTCCGCCGTCAGAGGAGAAGGCATGCTCGGCGTCGTGGATACAACCATTGGCCGCGTCGGTGTCGAGCTCATCCCAGCGGTTGGACTGGCTGAATGGCTCGGTGGTGCGTACACCGCCGGGTGCGGCGTGGAAAAGTTCGAGAGCGGCCTCCGTGGCCTTGCCGCCGCGGATATCCCAATCATCAAGCCATTCCTCTGCGTTGTCGTAGAGCGCGGTGTGGACCTTGAGGTTCAAGTGGCCGGCGCGGCGCAGCTCGCCCAAGATGGCAGGGATGCCGCCGGCGCGGTGCACGTCCTCGATGTGGTAGGTGCCGTTGGGCGCCACCTTGGACAGGCAGGGCACGCGGTAGGAGATCTCGTTGATGTCCTCGAGCGTGAAGTCCACCTCGCCCTCCTGCGCGGCGGCCAGCGTGTGGAGGATGGTGTTGGTGGAACCACCCATAGCCATGTCCAAAGCCATGGCATTGCTGAAGGCTTCCTTGGTGGCGATGGAGCGCGGGAGGACAGCGTCATCTTCGTCGCCGTAGTAGCGCTGGCACATCTCGACGATGGTGCGGCCAGCCTGTTCGAAGAGATCGCGGCGGGCGCTGTGGGTAGCCAGCGTGGTGCCATTGCCTGGAAGGGCCAAACCGAGCGCCTCGGTGAGGCAGTTCATGGAGTTGGCGGTGAACATGCCGGAGCAGGAACCACAGGTGGGGCAGGCGGATTCCTCCACCTGAGCCAGGCCCTCATCGGAGACGGCATCGCTGGCCGACGCCGTGATGGCCGTAATCAGATCCGTCGGCGCGTGCGCCACACCGTCGACGACGACGGCCTTGCCGGCTTCCATCGGGCCGCCAGACACGAAGATGGTGGGGATGTTGAGACGCAGCGCGGCATTCAACATGCCCGGGGTGATCTTGTCGCAGTTGGAGATGCACACCAGGGCGTCGGCAGTGTGCGCGTTGACCATGTACTCGATGGAATCGGAGATGATCTCCCGCGAGGGCAGGGAGTAGAGCATGCCGCTATGGCCCATGGCGATGCCATCGTCAACAGCGATGGTGTTGAATTCCTTGGGCACGCCGCCGGCTTCGCGCACGGCGTCGGCCACGATGTCGCCGACGTTCTTGAGATGGACGTGGCCGGGAACGAACTGGGTAAAGGAGTTGGCGATGGCAACGATCGGCTTGCCAAAGTCACTCTCCTTGGAGCCGGTAGCGCGCCACAGCGCACGCGCACCGGATGCCTGGCGGCCAACGGTGGTGACTTTAGAGCGGAGAGGGTACATGGTTAATCCTTCAGTTCGGGGTGTTTCTTGAGGTACTCGGCGTATTCCTCCTTGGTAAGGAGGATTTGTTGGCCATCGCGGTGGACGATGACGACCTTGTCATCGGCGGCTTCGCGGCCAGCGGTCAGGGCGTCGGGGATGCGGCCGTTGGAAGCGGCGGCAAGGCGGGGGAGAGAGTTAAAAGTCACGCCCGGCAGGTTGAGGTTGTCGCCGCTGGTGGTGCGAGCGTAGGCCTTCGAGCGCTGGAATCCGATGCCTTTAAAGTCCTTCCACGCGATGTCCTTGGGGCCGCGGAAGCCATAAGTGATGTGGATGCCTTTCGCGTCCACGGTGGTGCGGGCCCGCAGGACCCACCAGATGGCCAACACCGGGAAGATGAGGATCCAGAAGAGGTATTTCGGGGCCCAGCCAATGCTGAGAAAAGCGATGGCGGCGAGGATGCCGATGCCGAGGAGGTGTTCGCGGGTGGGCTTGAACGTTTCGGCCGTGGGGTGTTCGGCGCGAGAAGATGCGTTCTGCGGGTGTGAGGACGTCATAGTGGGTCATCGTAATTGACAGCGTGGCGCGGTGGCGAACCGCCCCACCTGTGCAATCTCGCAAAATGAGAAAAAGATCCCAAAAATGGGGGTAAATGCCTGCGGTGGCGTTTCTATCAGTGTACAGTTTAGCCCATGATCATTATTCGACTTCACCTCGTAGTAGTACCCGGGCGGCGCGAGCCGTAGCGAGTCCACTAGTGACGTCGACCAGCAAGCGCCCCCGTTACCTTCACACCCAGGAAGGACAGCGGGGGCGTTATTAGTTGGATGATCTCTCCGATATCCATCCCCACTGAAGGAGCACAACAACCGTGACAGCTTCCACTCCGCCACAGCGGGCGCCCGAGCGCATCACGGGCGCACACGCCATTGTCCGTACCCTCGAAGATTTGGGCACCGAGCTTGTCTTCGGCATTCCGGGCGGCGCCGTGCTTCCGCTGTACGACGCCCTCTTTGAATCCACGAAGCTGCGCCACGTGCTCACCCGCCACGAGCAGGGGGCCGGCCACGCCGCCGAAGGTTATGCCCAGGCATCCGGAAAGGTAGGCGTCATGATTGCCACCTCCGGTCCGGGTGCTACCAACCTGGTGACCCCGCTGGCGGACGCCAACCTGGACTCCGTGCCGGTCGTGGCCATCACCGGTCAGGTGGGCAGCTCCTTGCTGGGCACCGACGCCTTCCAGGAGGCCGATATCCGCGGTGTGACCATGCCGATTACGAAGCACAGCTTCATCGTCACCAAGGCAGAGGACATCCCGGGGGCTATTGCTGCCGCGTTCCACCTGGCGTCCACCGGACGGCCGGGCCCGGTCCTCGTGGATATCCCGAAGGATGTCCAGAACGCCCTGATGGAGTACTCCGGCCCAGTCATGCCGGACCTGCCGGGGTATAAGCCCACCACGACCCCGCACCCGCGCCAGATCACGCAGGCTGTTCAGCGTATTGCCCGCGCGGAGCGCCCGGTGCTCTACGTTGGCGGCGGCGTCATTAAGGCGGAGGCTTCCCGCGAGCTGCGCGAGTTCGCCGAGCTGACCGGCATCCCGGTGGTCACCACCCTCATGGCGCTCGGCGCTTTCCCGGATAATCACCCGCAGCACATGGGCATGCCCGGCATGCACGGCACGGTACCGGCGGTGGCGGCGCTGCAGCGCGCGGACCTTATCATCGCCGTGGGCGCGCGCTTCGATGACCGCGTGACCGGTGATACCGATACCTTTGCTCCGCACGCCGAGGTCATCCACGCCGACATTGACCCGGCCGAGATCGGCAAGATCCGTGAGGTTGCCGTTCCCATCGTGGGTGATGCGCGCGAGGTGCTCCTTCGTCTGACCAAGGCTTATGCCAACGACGCGGAGTTGGATACCCCAAACCTCGGTGACTGGATGGAGTACCTGGGAGATTTGCAGCGGCGCTACCCGCGCGGTTTCGAGCCGACGTCGGACGGGCTGCTCAATCCGCAGGAGGTTATCCAGAAGCTCAGCTCCATCGTGGGGCCGGAGGCTATCTACTGCGCGGGCGTCGGCCAGCACCAGATGTGGTCGGCACAGTTCCTCGACTTCGAGCACCCGCGCAGCTGGATCAACTCCGGCGGTGCCGGCACGATGGGCTACGCCGTACCCGCAGCGCTGGGCGCTAAGGCCGGATGCCCGGAGCGTGAGGTTTGGGCGATTGACGGCGATGGCTGCTTCCAGATGACCAACCAAGAGCTCACCACCGCCGCGGTGGAGGGATTCCCCATCAAGGTGGCTGTCATTAATAACGGAAACCTGGGCATGGTGCGCCAGTGGCAGACGCTCTTCTATGAGAACAAGTACTCCCATACCAAGCTGCGTGAGCACGATGAGTACGTCCCGGACTTCGTCAAGCTCAGCGAGGCCCTGGGGTGCGAGTCCATTCGCGTCACCACGGCAGAAGAGATTGGCCCCGCGATTGAGCGCGCGCGCTCAATCAATGACCGCCCGGTGGTCATTGATTTCATCGTGGGCCAGGATGCCCAGGTGTGGCCGATGATTGGTGGCGGAGCCTCCAATGAGGAAATTCAGTACGCCCTGGGCCTGCGCCCGCTGTTTGATGAAAACGAGTCCGCGGCCGAGGATCCGGCCGACATCCACGAATCCCTCGAGGAGGCCTAAGAACAATGGCTAAAGACGACATCACCCGACACATCCTGTCCGTGCGGGTCCAGGATATTGAGGGCATCATCTCCCGCGTGACCGGTATGTTTACCCGTCGCGGTTACAACCTCATCTCGCTGGTCTCCGCGCGGACCGAAACCGAGGGGATCAACCGCCTGACCATCGTTGTGGACGCCTCCGAGGTTGTCATCGAGCAGGTAACGAAGCAGCTCAACAAGATTGTTCCGGTGCTCAAAGTGGTGGAGCTGGAGGAAGAAAACACCATTGCCCGCGCCATCATGCTGGTCAAGGTGGCCGCGGATAACTCGAACCGCCCCCAGGTGGTCGACGCGGTGAACATCTTCCGCGCCCGCATCGTGGACGTATCGCCGGTGTCCGTGGTGGTGGAGGCCACCGGTACGCCGGGCAAGCTGCAGGCACTTCTCGACGTCCTCGAGCCCTTCGGTATCCGTGAGCTGGTGCAGTCCGGAAACGTCGCGCTGGGGCGTGGCCCGAAGGCGATGGCACCGAGCAAATAAATAATCTCACATTGTGGGCATCTTGTCCCAAAATGTGATACAAATTCAGTAGACCACGTCACTATTCACTGAGTAGTGACGACGAACCACAGAGAGAAGGAACAACAACATGGCTATTGAGACTCTGTACGATTCCGATGCCGACCTGTCCATCATCCAGGGCCGCAAGGTCGCCATCATTGGCTATGGCTCCCAGGGCCACGCCCACGCAATGAACCTGCGTGACTCTGGCGTTGAGGTGGCGATCGGCCTGCGCGAGGGTTCCAAGTCCCGCGAGAAGGCGGAAGAGGCTGGCTTTAAGGTCCTGAGCAACGCTGAGGCGTCCAAGTGGGCTGACGTTATCATGCTGCTGGCCCCGGATACATCCCAGGCGACCATCTTCACCGAGGACATTGAGCCGAACCTGGAGGACGGCAATGCTCTGTTCTTCGGCCACGGCCTCAACATTCACTTCGAACTGATCAAGCCGGCGGAGAACATCACCATCGGTATGGTTGCGCCGAAGGGCCCGGGCCACCTGGTCCGCCGACAGTTCGTCGACGGCAAGGGCGTTCCCTGCCTGATCGCTACCCAGCAGGATCCGAAGGGCGAGGGCCGCGAGCTGACCCTGTCTTATGCCGCGGCCATCGGCGGCGCCCGCGCCGGCGTTATCCCGACCACCTTCGAAGCCGAGACCGTCACCGACCTCTTCGGTGAGCAGGCCGTTCTGTGCGGTGGTACCGAGGAGCTCGTGAAGGTCGGTTTCGAGGTGTTGGTGGAAGCTGGCTACGAGCCCGAGATGGCCTACTTCGAGTGCCTGCACGAGCTGAAGCTCATCGTTGACCTCATGTTCGAGGGTGGCATCAAGAACATGAACTACTCGGTCTCCGATACCGCAGAGTTCGGTGGCTACATTTCTGGTCCGCGCGTCATCGACGCCGACACCAAGCAGCGCATGAAGGACATCCTGTCCGACATTCAGGATGGAACCTTCACCAAGCGCCTGATCGCCAACGTTGAGGGCGGCAACAAGGAGCTCGAGGAGCTGCGCGCCAGCTACAACGATCACGAGATCGAGAAGACTGGTGAGAAGCTGCGAGATCTCATGAGCTGGGTCAAGAACCCGCTGGATGCAACTGCATAAATCGCACTGGATCTGAGTAATCCCGCTGGCCACCGGCTGGCGGGATTTTTCAATACCCGGGGCTTGGTGCCCGCAATGTGATGTTCGCGCACAAACGGGCACGTTCCCACATTTGGCGGTAGGCTCGAGGCCATGGGTTTCTCTACGCCAAGTTATGACCTTAATGACCTTTTCGCTCGCATCGATCGCGGTGATATTCAGCTGCCTGACTTCCAGCGCTCTTATTCCTGGGATGAGGACCGCATTAGATCGCTGATCGTCACCGTCTTGCGCGGCTACCCGCTCGGCGCATTTATGGCCTTGGATACCCGCAACGAAACCATGCGCTTTCGCCCCCGCCCATTGGCTGGGGCTCCGGATACCGGGGTGAACCCGGGCCTGCTCTTGCTCGATGGGCAGCAGCGCCTTACCACCTTGTATCACTGCTTCCGCGGCGAGGGCTTCGTCGATACCACTGATTTTCGTTCCAAGAAGGTCTCCCGCAAGTACTACGTGGACCTGCGCATAGCGACCTCGGAGGACATCATGCCGGACGAAGCCGTCTTCGCCGTCAACCAGCATGGCGAGCTGCGCTCCCACTTCGCGCCGGATATCGAAGGTTCCTTGAACAACCGCGAAGCCGCAATCGAAGAGTGCTGCATCCCGGTCTCAGCCCTGTTGAGCGAGGAAGGCACCAGCATGCTCTTCGAGCTCGCAGCCGCCAACGATGGTGCCACCCGTGATGTGGTTGCAGCCTTCAACAACCGCATCCTGCGCCCGCTGTCCGGGTACACCGTGCCGATGATCCGCCTCTCCCGGGAGACGGCAAGCGCCGGTATCGGCTCGATCTTTGCGCAGGTAAATTCCGCTGGTCTGCAGATGGATGTCTTCGATCTGCTCACGGCTGTCTTTGCCTCCGAAGACCCGGACTTCCACCTGGCGGAGGATTGGGCGGCCGTCGAGAAGCAGCTGCGTTCCTTCCCGGCGCTCGACGGCATTGGCCGCAACGAGTTCCTCTCGGCCGTGTCTTTGCTGGTGTCGGGGGAGAAGGGCAACGCTGGTGGTCAGCGCGAAGACATCCTGCAACTGACGCTCGCTGAGTACCGCAAGGCCGCGGAGACCCTCGTGATTACCTTCCGTGAGGTCGCCGAGTTCTTGGCTGAGCGCTGCATCCTGTCCCTGGAGCAGGTGCCTTATTCCGAGCAGATTATCCCGCTGGCGGTCATCCTGGCACGTCTGGCTGAGAAGAAGGGCGTGCTATCTACCCAAGACGCCTGGGACCGCCTCAACCAGTGGTTCTGGAGCGGTGTCTTCGGTGAGCTTTACGGCTCCTCGGCCGTCAAGCTGCGCGCTGCCCGTGATGTCGACGAGGTGACCAGCTGGGTTGCCGGCGATACCGAGAGCGTTCCGAAGACGGTGCGCGATGCTTCCTTCCGCGAGTCCCGCTTGCTGTCCGTGGGGGAGAACGACGGCGTATGGCACGGCCTCTACGCTCTGCTCATGGCACGCGGCGCCAAGGATTGGCGGACGGGGCGCGCCTTCAACCGCCATAGCTTCGAGGAGCTGCAGCCGGGATTCTTCCCGGTCTTCCCGCTTCGCTGGTGCGAGCGCCACGGTATCAGCGGCGTGCTGGCGAACTCCGTGCTCAACCGCACACCGATGGGCAAGCGCACCGAGGTGGTTCTGGACGGGCATTCGCCCGAGCGCTACCTGCCGCGCGTGCAGTCAAAGTCGATCATGGAGGATGCCGAGTTCGATAGTGTGTTGGCCTCCCACGACTTAGATCCGGAGCTGCTGACTGCGAAGACCGCGCACCAGTTCTTCGCCGATCGCCGCGAGCGCTTTGTCGGCATCGTCGAATATGCACTCAACAAGCAGGTGGTGCGCGACGTGGATGAGGCGAACCTTTCCGGCGGCGAGGAGGGCCCGCAGGCCTTTGCGCGTTAAGGTTCCTTCTCCACGTGCGCTACAGGTCGTGCCTGTAGCGCTGCTACTAGTCGTGACGGCCCTGGGCGCTGCGGGCTGTTCCTCGCTGGGGCGGGGCGAGCCGATCCTCACGCAGGACATCACCGCCCTCCCCGAAGCGGACATCGACCTGGCCCGCGCGAGCGAGGAGAACCGCTTGCGGCTTATCGACCCCCAATTCGCCAACGAGGTCACCGTGGTGGGGGACCGCTGGGGCATAGACTCTGCGCGCTTGTTCTTCAAGGAGAGCAATACGCTGATCCTCGCCGAAGAGACGGATGCCGCGGCCCTGCGCGCGGCGACGTTGAGCGTGTCGCAGCGCGTGCCCATGGTGACGTACGATGCGTCGATTCGCCCGCAGATTTCACAGCTGCTCACTGATCTCGACGTAGACCAGCTCCTCGTTATCGGTAACGTTCCGTGGGCCAGCCAGAACGGGCAACTTGAAGTTATCCATGACCCAGGAAACACCAAGGCGCTGGGGGAGTACACCGCTTTTCGCTTCACGTCGAAGGTAGTCATGAAACGCGAGCGCATGGTTGACAACATTGCGCGCTTGGATTCCTCTACGAAGACGGAGCTCAAGGCCGCCTGGGAGCCCCTGCCGCAGCACATAACGAAGGAAAAGATGCCGGCTATTCCAGCCCAGGCGCGCCGCGACGCACAAATGGCGCCGGTGATTGTGGCGACCGCGGAAAGCCCCCTAGCCAACGTGGTCAACGCCACCGCCTACGGTGGCACGGTCTTCGTCATGACCGAGCCAGATCCGTCGGCGACGAAGGCCGGCGCGGCGATAACGGCAGGGTTGTCGGAGGGGCCTATCGTGGCCCTCGGACCGGAATTCGGTTCAGTGACAGAATTCACGCATAAAATCACTCAGGGCTGGAAAGAATAAACTACACTTCTCGGCATCTCCAATTCTGACTAGTAAAGGAAGTTATGTCGAAGCCGGTCGTACTTATCGCCGATAAGCTTGCCGAATCCACTGTTGATGCCCTCGGTGACACCGTTGAGGTTCGCTGGGTTGATGGCCCAAACCGTGAGGAGCTTCTCGCCGCAGTGCCTGAGGCCGATGCGCTCCTCGTCCGCTCCGCCACGACCGTGGACGCGGAGGTTTTGGCCGCCGCAGAGAACCTGAAGATCGTCGGCCGTGCCGGCGTTGGCTTGGACAACGTTGATATCCCCGCTGCTACCGAGCGTGGCGTCATGGTTGTCAACGCGCCGACCTCCAACATCCACTCCGCCTGCGAGCAGGCCATCGCACTGCTTCTCGCCACCGCGCGCCAAGTCCCGGCGGCGGATCAGTCGCTGCGCCAAGGCGAGTGGAAGCGCTCGTCCTTTAAAGGCGTCGAGATCTATGGCAAGACCATCGGCATCGTGGGCTTCGGCCACATCGGCCAGCTCTTTGCCCAGCGCCTGGCGGCCTTTGAGACCACCATCATCGCGCACGATCCTTATGCCAACCCGGCCCGTGCGGCGGCGCTGGGCGTGGAGCTGGTGAGCCTTGAGGAGCTCATGTCCCGCTCTGACTTTGTGACGATCCACCTGCCCAAGACCCCGGAGACCGCCGGCATGTTCGATGCCGAGCTTTTGGCGCAGGCCAAGAAGGGCCAGATCATCATTAACGCCGCCCGCGGCGGCCTCGTCGATGAAGCAGCCCTGGCTGCCTCCATCAAGTCCGGCCACCACCGCGGTGCAGGCTTCGATGTCTATGCTTCCGAGCCCTGCACGGACTCCCCGCTGTTTGAGCTTCCGCAAGTTACCGTGTCCCCGCACTTGGGTGCATCCACGGTCGAAGCGCAGGACCGCGCCGGTACCGACGTCGCCGCCTCCGTGCTGAAGGCGCTGGCCGGCGAGTTCGTCGCGGATGCCGTCAACGTTGAAGGCGGACGGGTCGGCGAGGAGGTCGCCGGCTGGTTGGACCTGACCCGCAAGCTGGGCCTGGTAGCCGGCAACCTGCTGGATGCAGCGCCGGTTGCCGTGGAAGTCGAGGCCTGCGGTGAGCTGGCTAACGAGGATGTCTCGGCTCTTGGTCTGTCTGCTGTTCGCGGACTGTTTTCCGGCGTGGTCTCGGAGGCTGTCACCTTCGTTAACGCAATGAAGATCGCCGAAAGCCGCGGAGTGACCGTGGACGTGAAGACCAACGTGGAGTCGAAGGGCCACCGTTCTTCGGTGCGCGTCAGGGTGATTGGCCCCAACGGCAAGGTATCGCAGCTGACCGGTGCCTTGACCGGCATTGACGGGGTGGAGAAGATTATCCGCATCAACGGCCGCGGCGTCGATATGCGCGCTACCGGCCGCAACCTCTTCTTCTCCTACAAGGATGCCCCGGGCGCGCTGGGTACCGTGGGTACCAAGCTGGGCTCTGCCGGCATCAACATTGTCGCCGCCGCCTTGACCCAGGGCAAGGACGCCTCCGACGCTGTGCTCATTCTGCGCGTCGAGCGCGAGGTACCAGAGGAGCTCGTCGAGGAGATCAACTCGGCGCTGGGGGCTACCTGTCACCAGCTCGATTTGGATGCCTAATCTACACCGCACCTGAGTGGAGTCCACCGCCCCCTGCAGAGCCAGTCATGATTCTTCAGGGGGTTTCGGCGGCTTAAGGGACATTTCGTGTGGATTTGCGGCG
>NZ_KV805025.1:0-1211 GCF_001811515.1 Corynebacterium sp. HMSC076G08
CGAGCTGCCTATGACACCTGGGTCGGGGCTATGCCCAGCCTGCAGGCTGATATCAACACCACCGCACTATCCCTGGTTGCTGCCTGGTCACTGCCCGAAGGCCACATCAAATCCGGCCTGCGCGCTATCCACCGCCTGGATAGCCTGCCGAAAGTTAAAGCCATACAAGACACCTTGTGCCTGCTCGATATCGAGTCCCTTATTGCTATTGATCAGCCCATGTCAGCACTGACAGCCTTGACTGATGAAACCCTGGACTTTATCGACACTCTCCTGGCTGACTTCTTCACCCCTTCTAAGCCGAATCAGGTTTTTCCCACGCGTAGTCAAATCAGGCGCAAAGTTCGCGATATCTGCAAAACCCTCGATAACTCCATCGCCTACCAGGACACCCGCCCTAAAAATACGTACCGGTTTTCTTCTAACGGCACCTCAGCCTGGCTGGAACTGCACTGTGATGAAGACACCGGCATTAAACTCGACGCCTTCATCCACCACACCGCCGCCAAGGAAGACATCACCCTCCCGGAGGCAGTCATAAAACTGCTCTCCGGTGAGACTAAGCCACCAGCTACCGTGGTGCTACACACCTACCAAGCCTGCGACATTGAGAATGCACCAACCTTTATTGAAGGCTTCGGCTGGCGGGCTAAGCCCATGCCGCATGATAAGACCCGGGACTTAACTGGCGAGGTAGCTGAAGCAGACGGCTACCAACCAGGAATCATCATGCGCAAACATGTCGAAGGCCGTGACGGTACCTGCCGGGTTGGCGGCTGTGGCAAACCAGCTTTCCTTAGCCAGTTGGATCACCGGCATAACTGGGCTGAAGGCGGCCCGACCCATCCGAAGAACCTGGCGTGTTTATGCCAGGGTCATCACAACATGAAAACCGATGGCAGCCTCAAATACCTGCTGGACCCGTATAGCGGGGATGTCATCTGGCTATATGAAGACGGTACTTGGACTATTACCGAAGCTGACGGGCCGCTAGCACCAAAGCAGAAGCGGTGGGCACAGACCGTAGCCCAACACATCACCGCCACCAGGAAACGCGTGCGTGAGGAAGCCCAACACTTAAAACAAGAACTCGACGACTACGCACAACAACAAGCCCAAGCCAAAGCAGAAGCCAAGCATGAGAGCAAGACCGACGCTGATGCCGGCACCGACGACATCCCCTTCTAACCCCGTCGTTTCAAACGACGAAA
>NZ_KV805026.1:0-507 GCF_001811515.1 Corynebacterium sp. HMSC076G08
GCTCCTTAGAAAGGAGGTGATCCACCCGCACCTTCCGGTACGGGTACCTTGTTACGACTTCGTCCCAATCGCCGATCCCACCTTCGACAGCTCCCTAACAAGTTTAGGCCACTGGCTTCGGGTGTTACCAACTTTCATGACGTGACGGGCGGTGTGTACAAGGCCCGGGAACGTATTCACCGCAGCGTTGCTGATCTGCGATTACTAGCGACTCCGACTTCATGGGGTCGAGTTGCAGACCCCAATCCGAACTAAGGCCGGCTTTCAGCGATTCGCTCCACCTCACAGTGTCGCTGCGCGTTGTACCGACCATTGTAGCATGTGTGAAGCCCTGGACATAAGGGGCATGATGATTTGACGTCATCCCCACCTTCCTCCGAGTTAACCCCGGCAGTCTCTCATGAGTCCCCAACCAAATGCTGGCAACATAAGACAAGGGTTGCGCTCGTTGCGGGACTTAACCCAACATCTCACGACACGAGCTGACGACAACCATGCACCACCTGT
>NZ_KV805027.1:0-387 GCF_001811515.1 Corynebacterium sp. HMSC076G08
GGGTGGATCACCTCCTTTCTAAGGAGCATATTTTGTGGCACCAGTTGGTGCTGTAAACCACACGGTTTGTTGTGTGGTTGGTGGTTGAGTGAACGATTGTTTTGCTGCCACCGTAAGTTAATCGGGTGGAGATACATCTTAACTGGGATGATTAATTAACTAACACGTTGAAGAGTGCTTGGTGCATTGTTGGGTGTCTGGGGCATTGTTCCCTGGTTGTAACCTGCACGTGGCGCAGCAGTCGTGATGCGATATTCATGGTTGTTGGTTGGTGTGGGGTGTTGTGTGAGAACTGTATAGTGGACGCGAGCATTAAACCATGTGCTTGCCATCTTCTTTTGTTGGTGGTGGGTTGTGGTTTGTGTGATTTCTTTGTTCTTTTGTGTT
>NZ_KV805028.1:0-4647 GCF_001811515.1 Corynebacterium sp. HMSC076G08
AATAGGGTGTCCACTAAACGAGGGTAACCTCAGATCGTTGAGTTCGGCAGTGATGCGACGAGCGCCCCACACGCCGTTTTCAGCATCGAAAATGGCCTGGATCTCCGCGGCCATCACAGCGTCATCTACAAGGCGCGCACGGCGCCGCGGAGCCGATTTCTTCCATTTGTAGTACGAAGACCGATTTAGGCCCAGGACTGTGCACATCCGCTTGACCGAGTAGTCGGCGAGATTGTCACAGGCGAACTGG
This sequence comes from Corynebacterium sp. HMSC076G08, assembly GCF_001811515.1. Classification (NCBI taxonomy): domain Bacteria; kingdom Bacillati; phylum Actinomycetota; class Actinomycetes; order Mycobacteriales; family Corynebacteriaceae; genus Corynebacterium; species Corynebacterium sp. HMSC076G08. Next base: position 251 of record NZ_KV805028.1, read on the forward strand.
AAGCGGATCACTAGGTCGTCTCTTCCGCAAAATACTTCGCAGCCTTGCGCAGAATATCGCGCTCTTCACGAAGCCTTTTGTTTTCGCGTTCTAACTGGCGAATTCTTTCCGCATCAGCAAGCTTTTCTACGGGTGACGATGCATCATCATCCTTAGGCACGTTGGTGCCGAATTGCTTGTACCAGTATCCCAAAGTCGAGCGATTTATCCCGAGTTCTTCTGCGACCTTGCGCATCGAGGTATGACGTGAGCCGCAGTCGACAACCGAACAAAATCATCGAAAGCCTGTCCCGACTCTGATTCATGGAAGTAAACAACGTTCTTCTGCGCTACTTCTCGCGAAGGATCCTGCGCCACATCGAGGTTTCCCGACCGCAGTCGCGTAATTGAAGATTTAGCGCGACCATAGGCTTCGAGCAAATTGAACAAGAACTCGCGATCATATTCGGCACGGCCACCTAGTTTCGACGTTCGTTCCTCGACTGCGCGCAGGTTCAACTTTGCCATTGTGACGCCTCTATTCCCTTTATCAATTCACGAAAATCTACAGCTCAACCGGGCAAGACCACGATCAAGGGGCCGCCACAGACAAACCTTCGATAATCATAACAAGGCTCACTTGGTGTAATGCCGGCTTCGTCTCTCCGGCCTCAAATTCCGCTGCCTTCATATCAGCATCACTTCAGCTTCTCGGAACTCTCCTGTTCCAGTTCTCCTGCCGACCGCAAAGAAGAATATTCTTTAGCAATCAATCGTCCCCGCTTACGCAAGACTTCGAGGTTATATCCGGCTTCTGCCTCGTCTGCACAACATTGAAGCATCTTACCGGTTACTGGAGCTCCGTTAATCTTTTGTGCTCGCAGTCCACCGGGATAACAGCTATCCCGGTAAACTAGGATATCAATCTACCGAGATAAGCCTTATCCCCAGTGCATCGAGCGCATGAGAGGAGTCAACTGTGGCAGAGACAGTCGAATTGGAATGGATCCCCACTGATGGCAGCGGTCTTTCTCGACGCGCCAAACAAGGAGGTAAGTATCACGCTTTCGTTCCCGATCCCCTCGCAGGCATGTCGTTGAAGCTTCCGTCCGAGCTCTCGCGACGTATCGTTCGCATCGAGCGGGAGATTCACAATCTTGGGATGAGAGACAATACCCACTCCCTTGAAGGAGTTGCGCGACTCCTGCTCCGTTCTGAGGCCGTCGCTTCCTCCCGGATCGAGGGAATCGCTCCCAACTCCGACAAAGTGGCCATGGCGATCCTCGCGCGCGAATCAGATTCCGAAATTCGGGGTTTCAAAGAATCCGCAACAGCTGTCGCCCGCAATGTCGCCATCCTCGACACCATCAATGCAGACTTGGCTTACAAAGACGAGCTGGTCCTGGATGACCTTGTTGCAATACAGACAGCGCTCGTTGCAGAAAAGCCTTTACAAGGAGTACGTACTACTCAAAACTGGATTGGCGGATCTGACTATCACCCCATCGATGCAGCTTTTGTTCCCCCGCCTCCCGTGCAAGTCCCGGAACTCCTCGATGATCTCATTGAATACTTCAACGGGGCAGACCACGCCGCGCTCGTTCAAGCAGCGCTCGTTCATGCACAGTTCGAGACCATCCACCCATTCCCGGATGGGAATGGACGCGTGGGGCGAGCCATGATTCACGCACTTTTGCAGCGCAGAGGGCTCACCGATGCTGCAGTTCTCCCCGTCAGTATGGTTCTGGCAACACTCGGTGACCGTTACGTCGACGGACTCACGAGATTCCGCGAGGGTGACGTGCTGGCATGGATCTCCTTCTTCGTCGAGGCTGCACAAGTTGCCACCACCAAAGCAGCTGAACTTGCGGATAGCGTCGCCGCCCTAGAAGCAGAATGGATGGACAAGGTCAATCACCACCGCACTGCGCAAGGAAGCAAGCGCGCATTGAAATCGAATTCGACAGAGTTCCAACTGCTCAAGAAGCTTCCTGCCATGCCTTTGGTCACGGTGTCCATCGTGAAGTCCGAGCTGGGGATTTCATCGACAAGCACGGCCCGAGATGCTCTCGATTCACTCACCGACGCTGGCATTCTGCGTAAGAAAGTCATCGGTGCGGGCGGGCTTCTCGGTTACTTCGCTGACGATGTTTTCATGTTGGTCGACGATGCTGAACGCCAACTCGCCTCGACGCAGTTTAATACTCGGCTTTCACCTCCGACTGGACGTGCAGTTCCAGCCCTTCGCGATAAATAAAAAGTAATCAATAGTGGTCACGCACTTTGTTTCCTTACATAAGGCAAAACGTCGTGCTGATGCGACGCTGCAGGAGGGGACATCGGAAAGCTTGAAAGGGACCTTCACTAAAAATGACGGTCCCATCATGGCGCAGGTTAGGTGCCCTTGACGTTGAGGATCTGGCGCAGGGTGTGCTTGACCTCAACGAGCTGGGCGGCATCGGCCATCACGCGGTCGATGTCCTTATAGGCGTCCGGAATCTCATCGACGAACTCGGCGCCGGGACGATAGACGATCCCTTCCATGCGTGCGGCAAGGTCCGCCTCGGTGAAGCGGGCCTTGGCCTGGGTGCGCGACATGACGCGACCCGCGCCGTGCGGCGCAGACTTGAGGCCCGGCGGGTAGCCCTTGCCTTCCACGACGTAGCTAGTGGTGCCCATCGAGCCGGGGATGAGGCCGAGGTCGCTTTCGTCCGCCTTGATGGCGCCCTTACGCGTGAGCCACACGTTCTTACCGTAGTGGTTCTCGCGCTGGGTGTAGTTGTGGTGGCAATTGATGCGCTCGAGCTCGAGGGTCTCGCGATCCGCGCCGGACCAGGTGGCGACGCAGTCGAGGAAGCGGTCCATCATCTCATCGCGGTTGAGCAGCGCAAAGTGCTGTGCCCAGTGGAGATCCGCAATGTAGGAGTCGAACTCTTCCGTGCCCTCGACGAGGTAGGCCAGGTCCTTGTCCGCGAGCTGGATCCAATGCTTCTCGCAGTGGCGCTGCGCGGCCTTGATGTGTTTCTGGGCAATCTTGTTGCCCACGCCGCGCGAGCCAGAATGCAGGAACAGCCAGACGCGGTCCTCTTCGTCGAGACACAGCTCGATGAAGTGGTTGCCACCGCCCAAGCTGCCCAGCTGCTGACGCCAGTTTTTGGAGTGGCCGAGATCCACGCCGGTGTCCTGGGCCAGCTGCGCGAGCTCACGCGTACGAGCCTCGGTGCGCGGGTCCATGATCCAACCGTTGTAATTGCCGGGCGAGAGCGGAATGGAGTCTTCGACTGCGGTGCGCAGGTCCTCGAGCGCGAAGTCCTGGATATCCGCGTGCGTGAGGTGGGTCCGCACGGCAATCATGCCGCAGCCGATGTCCACGCCGACGGCCGCCGGGATGACGGCACGCAGCGTGCCGAAGACGGTGCCGACCGAGGAGCCCTTGCCAAAGTGGGCATCAGGCATGAGCGCCACGTGTGGGTAGACGAAGGGCAGGTCAGCGACGAGTTGTGCCTGCGCCACCGTCTTGTCTTCAACAATGGAGGCGAAGTTGTGCAGGCGCATAAGAGAGCCTTTCTCTGCGTTTACGTAACGCAGTTCGTGAGAAAGGGCCTGCTTGTGCGGCTGACTTGTGAGTTGTGCGCGCGGGTCGCGCGGCTGGCACCAACGTCCGGGATAAGCAGGGCCGCTTTCCCGGGAAATGGTCAAGTCAGCCTTATTAGAAGAGTTGCTTAAAGAAGCGTCCTAGCGGCTGATTGTTATGGGTCATCATCGCGGTTCGCCTCCTTTAGCTTTCTCGTTCTTCTTTCGGGCTGTTAGTGCTGCGTGTGAACCTACACGATGTACGCGATTTCTACAAGCAATTAATGATGCAAGGAAATTCACCCAGCCACGAAAACTTGACACCGTCCATTCAACCGCATTCACTGCCTGCTCATTTGTTCGTCCGTCTGGCGGGGTGTCGTGCGCCGTGACAAGCTTCGTTTAATCGTTCAGCCCGCCTCGCCCTAGTCGAGAGTGGGCTGGATCTTTATCTTGGTTATGCAGCAAGAGTGCACTGGGCAAGGCCGACGTCGTGGTCGCCGGCGGCATCGACGAGCGCTTCATCTCCCGCGCCAACGACCCGAACGAGTCCGAGCTGCACTCCATCCTGTGGCCGGCCATCGGGCGCGACGCGGATCAACCGATGTTTGTCATCTCCCAAAAAGACGCTCACCGGCCACTCCAAAGCCGGCGCCGCGCTCTTCCAGACCGGCGGTATCATCGACGTCTTCCGCACGCACCGCATCCCGGCGAACGTGTCCCTGGACTGCGTCGACCCGCTCATCGCCCCGAAGGCGCCGAACCTGGTGTGGCTGCACTCCCCGCTGGACCTCGGCTCTGCGGGCCACAGCGTGAAGGCCGCGGCGCTGACCTCGCTTGGCTTC
>NZ_KV805028.1:4747-16335 GCF_001811515.1 Corynebacterium sp. HMSC076G08
CCCCGCTCTTCGAGGTCATCGAGGGCCGCCGCCTTCCGGCACAGGACGCCAAGGCCGCCGAGATTGCCATGCTTCTCGACGACACCGTGCGCCTCACCGATGACGGCACCTACCCCTCTGCCTAAGGCGCTAGCCCCCTAACAGCAAGCCCTTAGAATAAGCCGAGGACGTCCGCTCAGAAGCGGGCCTCCTCGGCTTCTTTTCTGCCTGCACCCTTCGCCTCGTGATAGTTTTTCGCATAAGGCACCGTTTACTTAATTGCGAGACTTCTACGAACCAGAGGACGAAGCATGGATAATGAAAAATTCCTCATAACAGCGGTCGGCTCACTCAGCGTCATTTCCCTTGCCGGTTGGCTCATCGCTGATTACGAGTGGTCAACCAGAGCCACAACGGTTATGGGGTTTGGATTCCTAGTCTCAGCACTGATTAATAAGCGCGGGCAAGAAAAGGCCGCGGGCCACCGCCAGATTTCGGAAGAATCTGCGCAGTAACAGTGTGCCGGGCAGTTAGGAGCGCTCCCCGGCTAGCTGCTTTCCCAGGTGCAGTAGCCATGCGGCGATTATTATCGGGACTCATCTGACGCTCTCCTGAAAGAAGCTACTCATGACCCAACCTCCGTATCCGCCGCACACTCCACCCCCAGGCCCCGGTCAGCAGAGGCCACACCAGCACGGGGGACCGCAGCAGAACCCCTATGCCAACCAGACTTTCCCACCCTTAGGCACTCCCCATAACAATCCTGGCGGCGGTTACGGAGCTGCCCAACCCCAGCCAGAGCCACCAAAGAAAAAGTCCGTCGTTGGAATCATCGCCACGGTTCTCGCCGTTCTCGGCACAATCATCGCCTGCATCCCCGGCATCTACGCCGCAGGCTGGATCCTTCTCCTCGCAGCGCTTATTACCGGCGCGGTCTCACTTTTCCTCAGCAACCAGTCAACTGCGTGGGGAGCAGTCGCCCTGATCATCACTGTGGTGGGCAGCTTGATCGCCTCGGTCGTCTTTTTCTTCTTCATGGCCGCAAAATTCATCGGTTCTCTTCCGGACACTACGCAAACACCCGAAATATCAAGTTCTGTCGTGGGCACGACGGTGCGCCCCTGGGATGAGGAGGAGACGCTGGACAGCACGGGCTCCCCCACCCCAACAGCGACGGAATACTACAACAGCGTTCCTGATGAGAACGGAAACCAAGTCCTTGAGGAAGGCACGCCCGGTTCGCGTTCTAACCCGCTACCGCTCAACACGACGCTGAAAGGGCCGGAATGGCACGTGGATGTCAGCAACCTCAACTTCGATGGCACGGACGAAGTCATGGCCGCGGACCCTTCCTACAAGCAGCCGGACGAGGGGAAGAAATACCTGGTCTTTGATTTGACCTTGACGTACGTGGGCAACGAGACCGACGCCGGCTCGGAAATGGCGTTCCTTTACTTCGGCCCGGGCGAGGAATCGAATGGGCAGCCCCTCATGTGGGATGTCAATGGGTTTATCGACGTAGACACTCCCTTCCAGCCGCAAGAGAAACGTACCGGCCGAGTGGCTGTCAGCGTGCCTGAGAATGGCGCGGAAGACGGCGCGTTCGGCATCGTCGTGCCCGGCACCGAGATTCCCTTCCACCTCGCTCTGAAGTAGGGCTACATCCCTGCCGTCTCGTCCTGTGCCTGCCGTGCGTTGTCTGAAATCTCACGCGCCCTCTGCTCCAGGTTCTCTTGGGCGCGGGCCTGGGCTTGAGAGGAGCTATCAGAGCGCGGCGGGGCTTGGATAAAACGCTCGGAGTGTAGCCCCAGCTGCAGTTCCTTGGCACGCAACACCTCGGCATCAATCTTGATGCCGACGATGAGCACGGTGTTCATCAACCACATAGCCATGAACACCGCCATGACGGTGCTTAGCGCACCATAGGCGCTGGCCGCAGCGAGGTACTTCAGGTAGAGGCCCACCAGCCCCCAGGACACTACTGTGCCCACGAGCGCCACCACCGAACCATAGGTAATCCACCTAAAGCGCCCAGGCCGCACGTTGGGGCCGAAGTGATAGAGCACTGCAATGAGCGTGAGCACCACGATCACAGTGACGGGAAAGCGCAGCCAGTTCCACACCGGAAGGAAGATTCTTACCAAGTACGTGGCGGTATCTTCTAGCCCTACGTTGCGCGCGAGCGGAATCAACCCTTCGTTAAGAACAGCATCACGCAGCAAGTTGGCAAAAAGCACGATGACCGCGCCCACCACGATGACTGCTGTCAGCCCCCACATCAGCGCCCACGTGCGGATGATCCCGCGGCCTTCCACCCGGCCGTACACGGTATTGGCAGTGCGCGAGAAGGCCCGCACATACGCCGACGCTGAAAACAGCGAAATGGCCAGGGAAATGATCAGTGCCAACGTGCCCTGCGCGCTAGAGCCGATGATCGTGCCGACGACCGTATGGGCTTGCTCAGAAAGCGAGCCAGGGACGTACTGTTCGATGAGCTCTGAGGTCAGCTGCTCCACTTCCGCTTGGCGGGAGGAGAAGATGAGCGTGGCAATGGAGTAGGCGGCCAGTACCGTGGGCGCAAAAGCCATGAGCGTGAAGTAGGTCATCCCGGCGGCACGGTCCATGAAGGCATCGTGGAAAAAGTCATTCCACGTGCGGCGGATGATCAGCCCCCAGCTCTCCTTGCGGAGCCGGTTGTCCCTGGAGAAAGGGTCGCGTTCCTCATCGTGGCCCTGGACCTCAAGGATGGTCGAGCTCTTAAACGGCACGATGGTCTCTGGCTCTTCGGCCGGAATAGCGTTGCCGCCAATCTCCTCTTCGCTCATATCTGACCAGCGTATGCGGCACAGCCCGCATTCAGGGGAAGGACACTCGGGCCACAGGCTAAGCCGTGGTTACACTGGGAAAGCATGACTGAGAAGAACACCGAGAACAAGATCAACGTAAAGTCCTTCGAGCTCGACCACCGGCTTGTCGACGCCCCCTATATCCGCGTCGCCGACCGCACCGACCTGGGCGGCGGAGTCGAGATTATCAAGTATGACCTGCGCTTCTGCCAGCCCAACAAGGAGCACCTCGGCACCGAGGCAATCCACTCGGTGGAGCACATGATGGCCAACTTCATGCGCAACTACACCGACAAGCTCATCGGTTTTGCCCCGATGGGCTGCCGCACCGGCTTCTACGCCATCACCAACGGTATGGAGCAGGACGAGCTGCTCCGCGCCGTCGAGGGCGCGCTCAATGACATCCTCAACGCCACCGAGGTTCCCGCCGCCAACGAGGTACAGTGCGGCTGGGGCGCCCACCACTCACTCGAGGGCGCACAGGAGGCCGCACGCGATTTCCTCGCGGCCAAGGATGAGTGGCTCAACGTCATGACCTAAGCGGCGGTGAAAGCTTGGGGCAATGGAGCCCTAACCGCTAGTGCTCGAGGCGTCGGATCTGGATGCGGGAGAAAAACAGCCCGGCGACGCCGATCCCCAAGACGCTCGCCATTAAGGTGCAGCGCGCTGCGCTGAACTCCGCGAACAGGCCTGGGACCAACAGCATCGCCACCGCGCAGAGAAGGGCCGAAACAAAGAGGAGGATGGCAAAGAGTACGTCTTTGGGGATGTACATGCGAGGTCCTTTCTGGGCGCCTAGTGTTTGCGGCGGCGAGCTAGCAATTCAACGCTATTTTAAATATTGCGCACTTATATTTCTACCCCTAGCCAGATGGGCTCCGGCTCCAGCGTCACACCGAAGGCCTTCTGAACCCCGGCGCGAATCTCGCGGGCCAGCGCAACGATGTCGTCTGCAGTGGCCTCACCGCGGTTGGTCAGCGCCAGGGTGTGCTTGGTGGACAAGGTTGCCTTCGCACCCGATTCTTCACCCGGGTAGCCCTTTGCAAAGCCGGCGCGCTCGATGAGCCACGCAGCGGAGAGTTTTTCCTTATCTTCTCCAGATGCGGTGGACGGCACCGCATGGCGCGGCATGCGGTCCGCATCCTCGTCGCCGCGGGCGGCGCGGACGGCTTCCTGGATGGAATCGGCAAGCTGCGGTTCCACGATGGGGTTGGTAAAGAAGGAACCGGCTGACCAGGTGTCGTGGTCTTCTGGGTCGAGCACCATGCCCTTGCCGCGACGCAGCTTCAGCACTTCCTCACGGACTTCCGCGACCGGGCGGCGCTCACCGGGGTTCTGGGTGAGCTGGCCAAAGCGCAGGGGTGTGGACAGCCCATCGGTGGTCAGCTGCAGCTCGATAGCCAGCACCACGCCGCGTCCAGTGAACTTCAGGTTGGAGTAGCGATACGCCAGCTCTAATTCTTCCGCCGGTACCCAGCTCGCGGTCCGCGTAGCGCGCTCATAGAGGTAGACCTGCGTGAGGACGTCGGAGGTCTCCGCGCCATAGGCGCCGACGTTCTGTACCGGTACGGCACCCGCATTGCCCGGGATGCCGGACAGGCACTCAATGCCGCCCAGACCGCAGTCCACGGACAAAGCCACGACGTCATCCCATACCGCGCCCGCATCAGCGCGCACGAGGCCGTTGGCCACGGTGACATCGATATCCTCGAAGTCGAGCACCACGACCACGACATCCAACTGGCCTTCCGCCACCACGAGGTTGGAGCCGCCGCCGACGACGAGGTAGTCCTGGGAGGCGTCGTCAAGCGCTGCTAACGCAGCAATTGCCGCCTCAGCGCTGGCGCAGCGCACCGTCACCAGCGGTGCACCACCGATGCGCAGCGTCGTGAGATCGGCGAAGGTGGTCTCGGAATCCAGCGTGACTCCGTCAATGTCAGCGAGGGTCAGGAATTTATCTAGCACGTCTACCAAGGTAGTCTGTAACTCATGTCAACCCGTAGCGAAAACACCGTTATCATCAACCAGCCCATCGATAAGGTGCACAAGGCACTGACCACTCAGGAGTACTGGGACTTCATCGTGGCCAAGCTGTCCCCGGAACCGGGTACCGTGCACGAGTTCACCGGCAACACCGCTGTGCTCTACGAAATTCTTCCGACCTCCCTCCTTCCGGAGGCCGTTCGCGCCATGGTCTCCCAGGATCTGAAGGAAAAGCGCACCGTGACCATCGGCGAGTTGGTCGACGAGCAGATTTCCGTCTCCTTCACCGCTGACGTCAAGGGCACCCCGGTCGACTTCAAGGGTGACATCACCTACAAGGCCCAGGATGAGACCACCGTTCTGGATTACGTCACCGAGGTTTCCGTCAACATCCCGATGATGGGCGCTGCCATCGAGCCGAAGGTCGCTGAAGCTCTGCAGGAGCTCTACACCAACGAGGGCAAGCTCACCGAAGAGTGGATCTCCAACAACCTCTAAACAACTCCCTACACCACAGTTGTTGCCATGGCCGATCACGCGCATAACCTGAAGGCTCAGGAAAGCGCTGGTCGGCCTTTTGGCGTTGTTACCCGCGGCACCACCAACCCCAACCGCCTGCGCCGCTGCGATCGGTGGATGGTGGCGCACCCGGAGATCTCCTCGCTGTTGCGCTCCACGAGTAAGCCGCTGGCTCTCGACGTCGGCTACGGCGCTTCCCACACCACCACCGTGGAGTGGGCCGGCTGGCTGCGCAGCGTTAACCCGCATACCCGGGTAACGGGCCTAGAGATTTCCCCCGAGCGCGTCCTGCCGCCGCGCGATGGTGTCAGCTTCGAGCTCGGCGGCTTCGAGCTTGCCGGCTACCGCCCGCAGCTGGTGCGCGCCTTCAATGTGCTGCGCCAGTACGACGTCGACCAGGTGGAGAAAGCCTGGAACACGGTGACTTCACGCTTGGCTCCCGGCGGCTACTTCGTGGAGGGAACCTGCGACGAGCTGGGACGCAGATCGGCCTGGGTGCTTCTCGACGCCTCCGGCCCGCGCACGCTGACCCTCGCCTGGGATCCCTTCGACGTGGAGCGCCCCAGCGATATTGCGGAGCGCCTTCCCAAAATCCTCATCCACCGCAACGTGCCGGGTGAACCGATCCACGAGCTCTTGCAAGCGGCCGACGCCGCCTGGGACCGCGCCGCCGGCTGGTCTCCATATGGCCCGCGGGTGCGCTGGCGCATGGCGCGCGAAGAACTCCGGCAGACAGTCCCCATCCACCCGGTGAACCGCCGCCTGCGGGACAACGTTCTCACAGTGGATTGGGACCTGGTAGTTGGCCAACTTTAATCCAGTGCGCCACACTAGTAGTCATGGCTTCTTCTAAATCTCCCGCCTCGACGGCCTGGAAAATTTTCATCGGCGTACTGGTGACGCTCCTGCTCATCATCTTGCTTGCTGAGCTCGGCCTGCGCTGGTTCTTGGGTTCTCAGATGAAGAGCCAATTTACCCAGTCCGCCAAGGAGCAGGGCGTGGAGACCTCCGAGGAACCGGAGGTGAGCTTTGGTGCCAGCCCTATGGTCTTTGGTTTGCTCAACGGCAAGATTCCGCAGATGGATATGAAGACCCCGTCCACGCTGAAGATTGAGGGCACCACCATCACCGGCCAACCGGCCGCTGATGTGCACGTCGAAGACATGACGCTGTCCAAGGAGCCGGTTGCGGGCACGCTGCGGGCTTCGACGACGGTGCCGGATCAGTTCCTGCTCGCCAGCTTCCAAAAGGCCATTGCTGAGCAGTCCGGCTATGACGCCTTGGGCAACCTGGTGGTCACCGCGATTACCGCCAACGATGCCGAGGATGACCTCGAGGTGGAATTTGCCGGTGGCCTAGCCACGCTCTCGCTCAAGCCGGAGGCTCGCGACGGCAAGCTCGCCATCGATGCGAAGGAAGCATCGCTCTTCGGCTTCGACCTGCCCGAGCAGGCGACCTCCGCGATCTCGAATGCCTTGGCCGAAGGCATGGAGGAACAGCTCGCGGGCCAGCAGCTGACCTTTGAATCCGTGGATGTTGGGGCTGGGGAACTGACGCTCACCCTCATTGGCCACGACGTTCCAATGAGCGAGCTCGATTCTGCCACCGCACCAGCTCAGCAGGCACCGGACAACTAAGAACCGAAAGCTAAAGCACAGAGTTAAAGGCTCTCCACGGAGAGCTGCGTATCCAGGGCTTCGTCGTCTGAAACGACGGAGCCCGTTTCAATGAGGCATTGATAGCCCGCCTGCTCGGCAGCACGCACATACTCCGGCAACGGCAGAGCCGGACGCTCAGGAAGAATGAGCCCCAAGCGCACGGGCAGCGGGCAGGCCTCGCGGAGGGTGACGAGCTCGGAGAGCAGCGAGGTGGCATCCCCTAGCAGCGCATCCACCGCAACCCACACCTCGGCCGCACCTGATTGCACGGCCAGCCGCGCCTCCGCCGCCTTCACCAAAGAGTGATGGCGCCCGGTGGGATAACCGGCAACAGCAATGACGTGCTCGGCGCCCTCAGCGGCAATCACGTGGTGCGGGGAGACAAGCACTCGCTGCTGCCCCGCCGACTGGTTTCGCACCTCCTCCACGGAGGCCGCAAGCAGATTCAGCATTAGTAGGAATAATCGCCGTTGATGATGGCCTTGAGCTGCGGGCGCACATCAAACCAGTACACACCGGTGATGATGGCGCCAATCCAGCTGACAAATGGCAGCGGCAGGTTCATCACCACAGCGGAACCGAAGAGCAGCCCGACCCACACCCATTTGTTCTGGCGGTCACCGGCGCGGAAAGCGTCCTCCCTCGTCATCGCTGCCAGGACGGCGCCGATGAGGGCGAAGAGGGATACCGCGATGAAAATGTAGTGCGGTATCGACGCAATAGTATTAAGAAAAGTATGCATCAAGAAAGGCCAACTAGTTCTCGTCAACTACTTCGCCGTCAATGACATCGTCATTCGGCTTCGGGGCATAAGGGTTGCGCGGGCTTTGCGGCTCCTGCGGCTGCTGGGCATGCTTGCCCTCCGCGCGCTGCTCCTTGGCGTTGTTGATAGCGCCCTGCACACCCTCACGGGTCTCGTTGAAGGCGGTGTTGAAATCCTCCCGAGCCTTCTCAAAAGACTCCGAGTTGCGGGTCTCACGGGCGGCGGAGGACACAGACTCCCCAATATTCTTCGCCGTGGAGGTCACGCGGTCGAAGAAGGACTCCTCCTTCGCAGTGCCATCACCCATGCCCGCCTCATCGGCGGCGCGGGCAATGCGATCCGCCTGCGCGCTCTGGGCTTGGTTCTGGCGCTCCTCCTTGAAACGGCCACCAAAATCCTTGGCCACATCAAAAGCAGAGGAACCGGCATTCTTGATTGAGTCAAATACGGACATGGTCGTCACTCCTTGTTAGACGCCAAAAAGCAGATGATTAACAGTGTAGATAACCAACCCCGCCAGCGCACCCACAACCGTGCCGTTGAGGCGGATGAACTGCAGGTCCTTGCCCACCATGAGCTCGATATTCTCGGAAGCCTCCTGGGCATCCCAGCGCTTAATGGTCTCCGGAATAATCGCGATGATCTCCGGGGCGAATTTCTCCACCGCGTAGCGCGCGGCCTTGTCCACCAGCTCGTTGGCTTGGGCCAGGAACTCGGAATCCTCCAGCAGGCGGTGCGCCAATTCCTTCACCTTGGCGGTGATCTTCTGGCGCAGGAAGGACTCTGGGTCGGTGAGCTGTTCAATGAGCGTGGAGGAGACCGTCGCCCACATCGCCGCCGGCGCCTTCTGCGCCTGATCGGAGGCCAGCATCTCCTGCTTGATGCCTTCGATGCGCCCGCGCATGTCCTCATCCCACTGCAGGTCCGAAGCCAGCTTGGACAGGTTGCGGCGAATGGCCAGGCGGGCTTCGTGGTTGCCGTTGCGGCGGACCTCATCGGCGAATTCCACGAGCTCGGCGTAGACCTTCTCCCCCACCATCTCGCGGGCAAAGCGCGGCGCCCAGCCCGGCATGCGCTCATCGATGGCGGTGACCACCGTGGATTCCATGCCGAGGATCTTGCCGTGCGCCCACTCAATGAGGTCATCCTCCAGCGGCCGTGCCTTGCCTTCCGCGATATAACCCTCCAGCAGGCGCCCCAGCGGCGGGCCCCACTCCGGCTCTGCCAGACGGTCCATGACTTGGGTGCGGATGAACTGCTCTGCCTCCGCCGGGTCTAGGTCTGCGACCACGCTGGCTGCGCGCTCACCAATCCACGCGGAGACCTCCTCCGCCCGCCCAGGCTCCACACCCTGGCGCGCCAGCCACAGCGGTATCTCCGCCTCCCGCACCTTGGCGCTGAGTGCATCCGCGGTGAGGAAGTTCTCCTCCACGAAGTCCTTGAGCGCATCACCCACACGGTCCTTGTTGTTGGGGATGAGTGCGGTGTGCGGGATGGGCAGTCCCATGGGCCGGCGGAACAGCGCGGTCACGGCGAACCAGTCCGCCAATCCACCGACCATTCCTGCCTCCGCTGCCGCGCGCACGTAGCCCACCCAGACGGGAGCCCCGCTTGCCGACGCCTGCCACCACGAGCACCCCAAAAAGATCACCGCCGCACCAATCAGGAAGGACAGCGCAATCGCCTTCCAGCGGCGCAGGTCCGCCCGGCGCGCCTCCTGGTTTCCTGGCTGCGGCACAAACGACGTCTGCGACGCCGACGTTTCCCGAGCCGGCTCAAGCCCTGCGTCTGCGCGGTGCGTCATGGGTTGGTTCTCCTTGGGTCTGCGTAATGATGGGGAATAGTGAATCCATTAATCAACATTAGTGGGCGTACCGGACACATTCGATTGCCACCAACACTAAGATCGACTCCTAGCTTTATGAACGCCAGCCTGCCGAGGGCCCGTTTGTGGTTCCGTAGATGAACCGTCCGGCATCCAACGCCTGCTGATCAAAGAAACCGAACCTAGCCGCCAGCACGCCTTTCGCCTTCTGGTGGTTACGGGAAGTGGCGGTCATGAACACCACACCCGCCATCAACTCGGCGAGCTTCTCCGGTGTCACCCAGTTGGATGATTCCTCGGTGTGGTCGTTGTCGATGTCCATCACGACACAGTCCGAGGAAATGAAGCTCGCAGACGAGCGCCGGTCGTTGGTGTAGGTGGCGGCGACGTGATCCAACCTGGCCACCTGCTCCAGCCCGGCTTGGTCGGTGATCTGGTGGTGGTTCGGGATGTCCATCTGGTGAGCCCAGTCGATCTCGGCGCGCTGAATCGCTTTCAGGGCCCGGTAGCAAGTCGGGTCAGGGTATCCTTCGACGTTCTTCTTCGGTATTCCGATATCAAGAAGCGCAGTGGTGGTCATCTGGCGTCCTCGCCTTCACACTCGACCACCGGCAGCAGGCCACGGATGTTCTTCAACAGGTCATAGATGAACAGGCGGCCTTTCTGCGTCCAGTACATGTGGGTGCAGGTCTTGCCCTCGTCGTACTCGTACGTCTTGGACTGGGTGTAACCCTTCTCAGCAAACTTGGCGTAGAGGAACCAACGCCCGGACTGGTGAAACTGCACCTGCTCCCCGTGCAGAATCTGGTTGAGCTTCTTCGCCGACAGGCCGTAGTCCTTGGCGATCTCGGTGGTGGTGATCAGCGACGGCGACGCCAGCACCACGTCGTAATAGGACACCTTCGCTGGTAAACCTGACCTGCTGGATGCCACCAGCCCTTTCAAGGGGGTAGTGATTAACGACCCCCTGCAATGACGCGCCAGGGCATCTTTCGTGTTGGCGTAGCCGAGGGCGGTCGCCACGTCCCGGCCGCAGAACAGGACCTGCCCGCCCGAGGTGATGGTTCGGATCGTACCGATGGCTCCATGTCCCGTGCTCTTGCCTCGGCGTCATCAACCAGGTAACCTCGTAGTCAACATGACCGGTTCCGCTGCCCGCCTCAACGGGAGTCCAGGGCCGGTCTTCGTTTTTGTATCAAACAGGGGTGTGCGTGGAGCAGGTGAAGCAGTTCAAGACCTACGGTGAACAGGTCGAATTGCTTCGTCAGCGTGGGATGCGAGTGGATGATCCCAAGCATGCTGAGACGCTGCTGGCTCAATTGAACTACTACCGCTTGTCCGGATACTGGTACCCGATGCGCCGTTTCTCCCAAGACGACGGCACTGCCCGAGATGAATTCGTTGAGGGAGCATCGTTTGACCTGGTGGTAGCCCTCTATGGGTTTGACGAACAATTGCGCCACAGCGTGTTCATCGAGCTTGATCGCGTGGAGTTGGCTATTCGAACCAAGCTCGGTCACGAGCTGGGTCGCCTTGACCCGCTGATCTATTTGGATCCCCAGCGTTTGAGCGCCCGGGCACGGCAGCGAAACAAAGACGGGCGTAGCGTGCACGAGGTGTGGCTGAGAAAGTACCAGTCGGCATTGAAAGCGTCGAAGGAGGACTTCGTCGCCCACCACAAATCCAAATATGGCGGGACTCTACCCATCTGGGCGGCTGTCGAAATCATGGATTGGGGGATGCTGTCGTACCTGTACGGCATGTCGCCCAATATCGTACGCAAACGGATTGCCGAGCCCTGCGGCCTAACTGGTCCTCAGCTTGAATCTTGGCTGAAATCCTTGAATATTCTGCGTAATTACGCAGCTCATCATGCAAGGATGTTCAACCGTGTTTACGACATCAAACCGAAACTGAACAATGACGTCAGGCTGGCTCCGGTAGCTGAAGGAATGAATCGCGTGTTCGGGCAGCTCTCCCTTGGGCCTGGCCCCCGGAAAGTAGACACGTCGGGG
>NZ_KV805029.1:0-1454 GCF_001811515.1 Corynebacterium sp. HMSC076G08
ACCGTGCGCTACTCCGTCCCGCACCAGCTTGTTGCCGGCGTGGATTGAGTGCCACGTCAAAGCGTTGAACTATCTTGGCAAATTACCAGCAGTCATCGTGCCAGATAATGCTTCTACGGCGACTTATCGGCCGAGGAAGCATTCAGGCTACCGGATGGTCACTGACCGCTACGCAGCGTTTGCCGACTATTACGGGGTCACGATCGTGCCGACTCGGCCCGGCAGGCCACGCGACAAAGCGGCAGTAGAACGTGCCGTGAAAATCGCCTACACCAAAATACTCGGGTACTTCAGCGACGAGGTCTTCTATAGCCTTGATGAACTCAATGAGGCGATCGCTTGCCGTCTTGCCGATATCAACAGCGCAATGACGCGGCCTGATGGCTCAACACGGCGCATGCGCTTTGAGCAAGAAGAAGCACCAATGATGCGCGATCTGCCGCCGACGCCGTTTACGGAAGTGTCTTATAAGCGGCTTAAAGTCGATCGTAATTGGCACATCACCTGTGACTACCAGTACTACTCTGTGGCATTTCAGCTGGTAGGAGAATCGGTAACAGTCAGGCTCACCCCGCAACTGGTGAGTATCTTCAGCGGGGAGCAGCTTGTTGCTGAACACACGCGCCTTTATGGATTTAAATACCGGTATTCCACCAACCCTCAGCATGGGCCGAGTGGCGATGATGAAGGCCACAAGGCGCTTACCCGTGATGAGCTTTTGGCCTGGGCCTCGTCGTTTGGGGCAGCAACGCACGCAGTCATAGCGATGATCCTCGACCGCAATAGTGCCGCCGTACCCCGCGGACTCATCCAGGCACGCAACGTGCTGGCCAACCTGGGCAAAAAGCACAACAAAGCCACCCTGGAACCTGCCTGCCAGCAGGTCTTAGACAAGAAGCTGGCCCCAACGATGGCTGTGATCAAACGCATCCAGACTGACATTGCCCACGCCCAACAACATCCCGGGTCACCAGGGCTAAAAACACAGCCTGTGGCTAAGCGTCAACCACGCCCAAGTACCCCGCTTACCGGTGAGGTGGCCGATGCGGTCTTTATCCGGCCTGCTGATCACTACGAAAACTAGAAGGAATAAGGAGTGCGAAACCATGAGCAGTATCGACGACGAGATTGTGCGGGCGAAAATGCGCAAGCTTCGCGTATCAACCTTCGCTGACATCTTCTACGAGGTTGTCAACGACGAAGCCTATGCGGATGCGCTACCAGAAGACATCTTCCTCGCCGCAGTCGAAGAAGCCTACACACAACGCCAACAACGCAACATTGCCAAGGCTATAACCCAGGCTAAATTCCGATACCCGGATGCAAGCCTTGCTGAAATTACCCGGGCAGAACAACGCGGTATCAACATGCGTCAGCTGAAACGAATCGCAGCAACTAACTGGCGGGAAAACCCGACCAACTGGGGTTGCCCGCAAATCGTGGACACGTAGTGG
>NZ_KV805030.1:0-11795 GCF_001811515.1 Corynebacterium sp. HMSC076G08
GCATAGCCCCGACCCAGGTGTCATAGGCAGCTCGTCGTGTTTTGGCGCGGGCTATGGCGTGTGGGTTATTCGGGTTGGTGGTGGAAAAGAAGAAGGTTGGTGGGCGTGTGGCAGTGGTCATGGGTATCTCCCCCGAGATAAACATGTGTTAGAAGAAGTGTTCTAAACGTGATTCTAGTGTCACACACCCCGTATGGCCATAGCCTGCGTTAAATTCGTGTCAAGTCGTTACTATAAACGGGGGTAGCCACCCCACATTAGCCAGCACGTTCGACGCAAAAATGTTGGAGCCTTTGCCCGCGCGAGGACGTAAAACGCCCCTCCAGCCGTCAAGGACAGCGTGAAGGGGCGTGGGAGGGGGATCTACTTGGCGTCGGAAAGCGCGTAGGCAGCGCCAGCGCTCGCGGCAGTGACGGTGAGGACTGCGGGCCAGGAGCCCATTTTCTTAGCCAGCGGGTGGGAGAGGCCAAAAGCGCCGGTGTACAGAGCCGCCAGGCCAACGGTAGTGGCCGGGTTCGTCTTAGCCCACCAGCTGCGGCCCGCCCACACGCCAGCGGCGGCAAGCACCACGCCGCCAAGCGGGCGAATGCCAGTCTCCCGGGCGGTGAGCCAGCCGCCGATAAGTCCCAGCGTGACGGTCGCTGCCGTCGATACGTCCTGCGGTTTCTTGATATCAATCATTCCCATGCGCCTCAGTTTAGGCCGCGTGAGCGTGCGGTGGCTAGACTTCGCTGCATGAAACTCGGAGGAACGCCGCCGTCGGAGAAGCAAGCGTGGCTCGCCATGGCCGCGCTATCACTGGGCTTTTTCATGTCCTTGCTCGACCAATCGATGATTGCCGTCGCGCTTCCCGACGTCCGCCGTGAGTTCCACGCCGATGTCAACCAGGTGCTGTGGGTTTCCGCCATCTATTTGCTCGCCGTGGTCGTGCCGCTGTTGTTTACCGGCCGCCTCGGCGATATCTACGGCCAGAAGAAAATGTTCCAGCTGGGCGTCGGGCTCTTTGGCATCGGCGCGCTGTTGTGCGCGTTAGCGCCCTCGGTGGAGTTTCTTATTGCAGCAAGAGCCTTGCAAGGTTTCGGCGCGTCGATTCAAATGCCGCAGACTATGGCCGTCATCAACCGTATTTTCGCGCGGGAGCGGCGCGGCCGTGCGCTCGGCGTCTGGGGAGTGGTTGGGTCTTTGGCCACACTTGCCGGACCGCTCTTGGGAGGCTTCGTCGTCGCTGCATTTGGGTGGCAGGCTGTTTTCTGGATCCATGTTCCTTTTGTTGTCGCCGCGATTGTCTTATCCGGCCTGTGGGTGCCTTCCTTGCCAACGGCGATGGGGAAGATTGACTTCGTGTCGGTGGGGGCGTCGTTTATCGCGTTAACGTGCTTCGTCTTCGCAGTGCAACAGGGCCCAGAGACTGGTTGGCCGTGGTGGATTTGGGTCCTGCTCCTTGCTGGTGTGGTGGGCATCTACCTCTTCGTGCGCTTGCAATCATCGCGGGGGAAGGCGGCGCTCGTCCCGCTCGTGCTGTTTAAGGACCGCAACTACTCCGCAGGTTCAGTGGCCATCGTGTCCATGGGCTTTATGGCGGCGTCGATGATGATTCCAATCATGATGTGGCTGCAGGTCGAGCAGGACATGTCGGCGCGCGATGCCGGAATCATCGTCACACCCATGGCGCTGGTCTCTTTGTGCGTGTCGCCCTTGGCGGGCATTCTGGCGGATAAGCTGCACCCACGTCGTTTGGCGGTCGCGGGCTTCGGCATCCTGATTGCGACCTTCCTCGCACTGTGGTTCCTCATGCAGGCCGAAGTGTCGGCCTGGTGGTTGTGCCTGCCCTGCGCGGCGCTGGGGGCGGGACAGTCCTTCATCTGGGGTTCCAACGCCGCGACGACGATGCGCGATATTGACGCAGATCTCATGGGCGCGGCATCCGGCGTCTATAACACGTCCAGGCAGGTGGGTTCGGTCATTGGAGTGGCCGCCGTGTCAGCGGTTATGCAGGTAGCGGGGGCTGCGGATTCCCTCGTGATCATCGTTGCGATGCTGGCGGTGGGGTGTATGGCTTCGCTCTTCTTCCGCGACACCCTGCATGCGGTAGCGGAAACTGCGAGGCTATAGGGAAGCGAGTAGATTGGATGTCATGCGTCTTGCTGTACTGACATCCGGTGGTGATTGCCCCGGTCTGAATGCTGTTATCCGCGCGGTCGTTCGTACCGCATCCAACGAGTTCGGCGATACGGTCGTCGGCTACGAGGACGGCTGGGTTGGTCTGATGGAAGACCGCCGCCGTGACCTTTATGACGACGCAGAGATCGACCGCATCCTCCTGCGCGGCGGAACCATCCTTGGCACCGGCCGCCTCCACCCAGATAAATTCAAGGCTGGGTTGGACACCATCAAGGCCAACATGGCTGATGCTGAGGTCGATGCGCTCATCGCCATCGGCGGTGAGGGAACGCTCAAGGGTGCCAAGTGGCTCTCCGATAACGGTATCCCGGTCGTTGGTGTGCCAAAGACCATCGATAATGACGTCAACGCTACCGACTACACCTTCGGTTTCGACACCGCAGTATCCGTGGCGACTGACGCGATCGACCGCCTCCACACCACCGCTGAATCCCACGACCGCATCCTCATCGTCGAGGTTATGGGCCGCCACGTTGGCTGGATCGCGCTGCACGCTGGCATGGCCGGCGGGGCGCACTACACGGTGATCCCTGAGGTCCCGTTCGATATCGCCGATATCACCAAGGCCATGGAGCGCCGCTTCCAGATGGGTGAGAAGTACGGCATCGTTTGCGTCGCTGAGGGCGCGCTGCCGAAGGAAGGCACCATGGACTTCGAAGAAGGCGGTGTGGACCAGTTCGGCCACCAGACCTTCAACGGAATTGGCCAGGTCATCGGTGATGAGATCAAGAAGCGCACCGGCTACGACGTGCGCACCACCGTCCTCGGCCACATCCAGCGCGGCGGTACGCCGACGGCCTATGACCGTGTGCTGGCCACTCGCTACGGCACCCATGCCGCCCGTGCTGCGCACAACGGCCAGTCCGGCATGTGTGTGGCTCTCCATGGCGAGAACATTGAACTCGTGCCTCTCGAGGACGCAGTGGGCAAGCTGAAGGTGGTTCCGGCCAAGCGTTATGCCAACGCACAGGCCCTGTTTGGCTAAACACCACCGTTAGCTCATCCATAGTTTCTAAAGGTAGCGATGACAAGCGTATTAGCTTATCTGGCTGAGCAGCCGGTCCTCTTGGTGTTTCTGCTCATAGGTGTCGGCATGGCACTCGGCGGCATCAAGACGCGGGGCATCAGCTTGGGCGCGGCGGCCGTGCTTTTTCTCGGCATCGCATTCTCGGCAGCCGCATCAGCTGCCGGGGTGGAGGCCTCCGTTCCTCCTATTTTGGGCATGTTCGGCTTAGTGCTCTTTGCCTTCGGCATTGGCAATAACTCCGGTGTGTCCTTCTTCAAGTCACTGAAGACGGCGACGGGCCCAGTGCTGTCGATGATCGGAGTCTTCATCGTCGCGGCGCTTGCCGCGTGGGGGTTGGGCACTTATGTCTTTGGGCTGTCGAATGCCACCATCGCTGGTACTTTCGCCGGTGCGGTGACGAATACCCCGGCGTTGGCGGCGGCGTCGGAAGCCACGGGCGATCCGGGCTCGGCTACGGTGGGCTACGCGGTGGCTTACCTGTTCGGCGTCATCGGCATGCTCGGTGCGACGGTGCTCGTGCTTCGCGACGCCGGCAATGACGACGACACCCTGTCACCCGTCACGCGCCAGCACATGCAGATTCAACGCGAGATCTCAGTCGCGGAGATCGCTGATATTGGCAATGGGGAAGTGCAGGTAACACGCCTGCGCCGCGTGGGCAGCAACCTTATCGTTTTGCCGAAATTCTTCGACGTGCTGCACCCCGGTGACGTGGTCACGCTCGTTGGTGCCCCGGAGGACCTGGACAACATCATCGAGCGAGCCGGGCGCGAGTCCCCGCAGATCCTCAATGATGACCGCCACGAGTTGGACTTTCGCCGCATCACTATTTCCGAGCACAGCTTGGCGGGCCTGACCATCGCGGAGCTCAATAACCAGCTGGCGGATCGCTGGGGCGCGCGTATCTCGCGAGTACGTCGCGCCGATAATGATCAGGTCGCTATCCCAGAACACATCGTGGAGCTCGGCGACCGCGTGCGCGTCGTCGGTTCCAAGAAGTCCCTGCGGGAGATTTCCACTTTTCTTGGTGATTCCTCGCAAGGCCTGACAGATATCAACCCGGTGTCTTTGGGCCTCGGCATGGCCCTCGGCGTTTTCGTGGGCCACCTCGAAATCCCGCTTCCAGGCGGCTCTTCCTTTAGCCTCGGCGCTGCCGCTGGCGTCCTCATCGTGGCGTTGATCATGGCGCGTATCGGGCGCATCGGCAATACCGTCACCGCACTGCCGCACTCAGCCAACACAATCCTCTCCGAACTCGGACTGCTGCTCTTCTTGGCCCAGGCCGGAACGAATGCGGGCGGGGAAATCGCCGGTGCCTTTACGGGTGGAGCCTGGTGGAAGATTCTCCTGCTCGGCATGATCATCACGACGCTGGTGGCGACCGGATTCGCACTCGTCATGCGCCGCTTCCTGCGCGTCGGTGCCACGAAGACCGCGGGTGCTATGGCGGGCGCGCAAACCCAGCCGGCCGTGCTCGCTTTCGTGAACAATCGGACGAACACTGACCAGCGCGTCGCCTTGGGCTATGCCATGGTCTATCCGGCGGCGATGATAGCCAAGATTCTCATTACGCACGGCATTACCTTGTTGGGTTAGGCGGTTGCGCACGGTGTCGCGCTGACATACTAAGATGGCACGCATGACTGCTGCGATGTATGACCTGATGGACTATGACGAGGTCCTTGAAAAGTTCGATCCCGTTATGGGCATGGAAGTTCACGTGGAGCTCAATACGGAGACCAAGATGTTCTCCACCTCGCCCACGAACTTCAACGCAGCCCCCAACTCCAACGTGGACCCGGTGTCCCTCGGCCTGCCAGGCGCCTTGCCGGTGGTGAACTCCAAGGGTGTGGAAGGCGCCATCAAGATTGGCCTGGCGCTGAACTGCAAGATTGCGGAGTCTTCGCGCTTTGCCCGCAAGAATTACTTCTACCCGGACCAGCCGAAGAACTACCAGATCTCTCAGTACGATGAGCCGATTGCTTATGACGGCTACCTCGACGTCGTCCTCGACGACGGCACCGAGTGGCGCGTAGAGATCGAGCGTGCGCACATGGAGGAGGACACTGGCAAGCTCACCCACTTGGGTGGTGCCGATGGCCGTATTCATGGCGCAACCTCTTCGCTGGTGGACTGTAACCGTGCGGGCATTCCGCTTATTGAGATTGTGACCAAGCCAATCATGGGTGCCGGCGAGCGTGCTCCCGAGGTGGCCCGCGCATACGTGACTGCGCTGCGTGAGCTCGTCGCGGCACTGGGGGTTTCTGATGCCCGCATGGATCAGGGCTCGATGCGTGTTGACTCTAACGTCTCGTTGCGCCCAGTGGGCCAGGAGGAGTTCGGTACCCGTACCGAAACCAAGAACATTAACTCCCTGCGCTCTGTCGAGCAGGCGGTGCGCTTTGAGATGCAGCGCCAGGCGCAGGTGCTTGTCGACGGTGGCGAGATTATCCAGGAAACCCGCCACTACCAGGAAACGGATGGCTCCACCTCGAAGGGCCGCCCGAAGGAGACCGCGGAGGACTACCGCTACTTCAACGACCCAGATCTGCCGCCGGTGATTGTCTCCCGCGAGTGGGTTGAGGAAATCCGCCAGACGCTGCCGGAGATGCCGTGGATTCGCCGCGCCCGCATCCAAGAGGAGTGGGACCTTAAGGATGAGGAGATGCGTGACTTGGTTAATGCTGGCGCGCTTGACCTCATCATCGAAACCGTGGAAGCCGGCACCACCCCGGATGAGGCGCGCTCCTGGTGGGTGTCGTACCTGACCGGTAAGGCCAATGAGGCCGGCGTTGAGCTGAGCGCTCTCGATATCACCCCGGCGCAGGTCGCTCGCGTTGTCGAACTGGTCAAGGAAGGCAAGCTGACCACCAAGCTGGCTCGCCAGGCGGTTGACGGCGTGCTGGCCGGTGAGGGTGACGTTGACGAGGTCGTCGCCAAGCGCGGGCTCGAGGTTGTGCGCGATGATGGCGCGATCGAAAAGGCAGTCGATGATGCCCTGGCCGCTAACCCGGACATCGTGGAGAAGTACAAGGCCGGCAATAAGAAGGTCACCGGCGCTATTGTGGGGGCGGTCATGAAGGCCACCCAGGGCAAGGCTGACCCGGGGCAGGTCAACAAGCTGATCGCGAAGAAGCTCTCCTAGGCGAGCAGTCTAGTTGGCAAAAATTTCCATTAGGCGAGGTCAGGCGACTACGGGGTACCGTGGTCGCCATGACTATTTCTGCTAAAGCCCTTCAGAAGACCGGACCTAAAGAACCTTTTCAGGTCGTGACTATCCAGCGTCGTGACCCGCGCGCCGATGACGTGGTTATCGACATTAAGGCCGCGGGCATTTGCCATTCGGATATCCACACCATCCGCAACGATTGGGGCGAGGCGCACTTCCCGCTGACCGTCGGCCATGAGATCGCCGGTGTGGTCTCCGCCGTGGGGGAGGAGGTCACCAAATTTAAGGTGGGAGACCGCGTTGGTGTGGGTTGCCTCGTGAACTCCTGCGGCGAGTGCGAGCAGTGTCAGGCAGGAATGGAACAGAACTGCCTGAACGGCAACGTCGGCACCTATAACTCCACGGATGTCGATGGCACGATTACCCAAGGCGGCTACGCCGAGAAGGTCGTTGTGAACGAGAACTTCGTTCTCCGCATTCCGGATGCTCTCGACTTCGACATAGCAGCGCCCCTGCTGTGCGCCGGTATCACCACGTACTCTCCGTTGGCGCGCTGGGATGTTAAGGAAGGCCAGAAGGTAGCCGTCGTGGGCTTAGGCGGCTTGGGACACATGGGTGTGCAGATTGCTGCCGCGAAGGGCGCAGAGGTCACCGTCATCTCGCGCACTTCTCGCAAGGCTGAAGAAGCTGCAGAGCTGGGGGCGAGCCGCACCTTGGCCACCACCGAGGAGGAAGACTTCTTCAGGAAGCACCGCGGGGAGTTCGATTTCATCCTCTCGACCATTTCCGCCGAGTACAGCCTCGAGGACTACCTGGGGATGCTTAAACCCCGCGGCATTATGTCTGTCGTGGGGCTCCCGCCGGAGGCGCTCCCGCTGCGCCTCAACCGCCTCGTCGGCGGCGGCAAGGTGCTCACCGGTAACAATATTGGTGGCATCGCGGAAACCCAGGAGATGCTGGACTTCTGCGCCGAGCACGGCTTAGGCGCGGTGATCGAAAAGGTGGGTGTCGACGAGGTTGATGCGGCCTATGACCGGGTCGTGGCGGGTGACGTTAAGTTCCGCTTCGTCATCGATACGACGACGTTTGCTGAGCACTAAGAGGTGAGCCGGCTCATGCTTTAGCGGCTATTGGAGCAAGCTCTCCACGGCCGCACACATGTTTTCCTATCTCGTTGGCGTACGGTGGTAAATGTATGCCGCCGTACTTCGACCAAAGTATGGCGCGTTTCTATGCGCTACCCCTGAAGAATAAAGAGAAGAAACTAGAAAACAGATAGGAAAACGTGTCTTATAAAAACGTCGTGGGCATCGCTTTGTCCTTCATTGGCTTGCTCGTGGGTGCGGGCTTTGCCACGGGACAGGAAGTTGTCCAGTACTTTACGTCTTTCGGTATTCCCGGCATGTGGGGCATCCTCGTTGCTGGTTTGGTCATGACCCTTGCCGGCACGGTCTTCCTCCAGTTGGGAAGCTACTTCCATGCCAGCGAGCACAACCAAGTGTTCAGGAACATCACTCACCCGATCATTTCGCGCATTCTGGATGTCGCGGTAATCCTCACGCTCTTTGCGGTCGGCTTTGTCATGCTGGCTGGTGCCGGCTCCAACATGCAACAGCAGTTCGGCTGGCCGGCTTGGGTAGGCTCGCTGCTCATGCTTGTGCTTGTTCTCATCACAGGCATGTTTGATGTGGATAAGGTGTCACAGGTTATTGGTCTTCTCACGCCGACCATCATTATCGCCGTTCTCTTTGTAGGCACCTACACGCTGCTGCACATGCCGGAGAACGTTGATGCGGCCATTAGTGCCTCTGAAGCGATCGAGTCCCCGATTCCGTTCTGGCTCGTATCCGCGCTGAACTACAACGGCCTGGCTCTTATCCTGGCGGTCTCGATGTCCCTTGTCATCGGCGGTGATAACATTAGCCCGCGCGAAGCAGGCGTCGGCGGCATTGTTGGCGGCGCGGTCTACGCGGTGCTCATGGGTATTGCTGGTTTCTCACTGCTCATGAATGCAGAGAACGTTGGCGATTCCGATATTCCGATGTTGACCTTGGTAGATAGCGTCCACCCGACACTCGGTGTCATCATGGCCATCATCATCTACCTGATGATCTTCAACACGGCCATCGGTATGTTCTACGCGCTGGGCAAGCGTTTGTCTTCTGGCAACGAGGCGAAGTACCGCATTATTTTCATCGCCGGCTGCCTCGCTGGCTTCGCCGTTTCTTTCGCCGGCTTCAAATCCCTGATGCAGTACGTCTACCCGGTGCTGGGTTACATGGGTATCGTGCTCGTCGTCATTCTGGTGATCGGATGGCTGCGCTCCCTGGGCAAGATCAAGGACGAGGGCCTGCGCCGCGAGCGCATCCGCGCATTGCTGCACCTCAAGCTGCACCCCGACTCGGAATATGACGCGGCGCGTTACGACGACGAGATCGGCCAGCAGATCGCCGATTCCAACATGGATGATGAAGCCCTCTTCGAGGACCTCGTTTCCGATGTGGTCGAGGAGTTGGACTCGGATGAAGAGCTTGACTTCGACAGGGAAGAGTGGGAGGAAAACCGCAACGACCACTCCTACTACACCGAACGCGAGGCTGTGGAGCAGGACCGCAGCGACGAAGAAATCAAGGCTTGGGTCGAGGAAACCGGCGCAGTGGGAGATCCCGCCGAAGACGAAGAGCTCCCAGAAGAATCAACGAAGAACTAGAGGAGCAGGAGCTTCGCCGTTAGTGCAATCATGACGCAGCCGATGACGATGTTGACCACGCGCCACGTCGTCGGCTTGGCCAGCACGTGGGAGAGCTTGTAGGCGCCAAAGCCTAGGGAGGGGAACCACACTGCGCTGGCCATGATGGCGCCTGCTGCGAACACCCAGCGCTGGTCGCCATATTGGTTTGCAATGGAGCCCAGCATGACTAGCGCGTCAACGTAGGCCAGGGGGTTAAGCCACGTCAGCGCCAACGCACCGAGGACGGGCTTGACCCAGGATTTTGAGCGCACGCGGGGGCGGATCTTCGTAAGCACTGAGTTCCCCGGTGTCCCAGAGGAACCCGAATTCTCATCAACCACCTGCGCCACGGGTGCGGTTTCCTCGATGACCAGCGCATCCTGTTGCTTCTTGAAGGCATCGCGGAAGCACGTGAAGCCGAAGTAGATGAGGTAGGCCGCGCCGAGGTACTTCACCACGACGAGCGCGGTGGGGAAGCGCTCCACAAGGACACCGACGCCTGCGGTGCCGCCGGTGATCAGGATGACGTCGGAAAGCAAGCATGCCAACAGGATGGGCCCGACATGATCGCGTTTAATGCCCATCTTGATGATGTAGGCATTCTGCGGTCCGATGGCGATGATGAGGGACAAACCCAGCACAAATCCTGCGAGCAAAACTGACATGGCTTCTAGTGTGCGTATAACGACATATGAAGTCCAGTTAAATGTTCTACAGCTGGTTTAATATAGCTTCATGAACCCGCTCCATACTGAAACGCTGCTGGCCATCATCGATGAAGGTTCCTTCGAGGGGGCTGCGGCTGTGTTGGGAATCACTCCTTCGGCCGTCAGTCAACGCATCAAGGCGTTGGAAGTATCGACTGGTCGAATCCTGCTGCGCCGCGGCACTCCCGTCACCGTGACCGAGGCAGGGGAGATCGTCGCCCAAGCCGCGAGGCGCATGGCGCTGGTTCAAGCCGAAGCGGATGCCCGGCTCACCGAGCGTCTCTCCCGCGTGCCGTTGACTGTCGCGATCAACTCGGATTCCCTGGCCACGTGGTTCAGACCTGTAATCCAGCGCACCGCCGAGCGCGGTGAGGCTGCGCTGCGCATTCGCATCGAGGATGAGGCCCGAACGCTCGCGATGTTGCGCCGGGGTGATGTGCTGGGCGCGGTCACGCGCGAGCAAACCCCGGTCTCCGGTTGTGAATCTACATACCTCGGCACCATGCGCTACTTTGCCGTCGCCGCACCCAGCCTGGCGGAGGGCTTTGAAGATTGGGAGACCCTGCCCATCGTGGGCTTCGGGCCGAACGACGCGACTTTGGACGACGCCATGCGCGAGCGTTTCATCGACTCCCATGTCCTGCGCGCGCGGGTCTCACAGATTCCTTCCTCGGAGAGTTATGTCGAAGCAGTGCGCTACGGCCTGGGCTGGGGTCTGGTGGCGAGACTGCAGGCCCAGCCCCTGCTGGAGACGGGGGAGCTGGTGCTTCTCGACGACTTCCCGCTCGACATCGACCTCTATTGGCAACGCTGGCGATTGGAGTCGGAGGTGCTCGCGGACCTCACGGCAGATGTCTTAGACGCAGGCCGTGCGGTTTTAGCTACGCGCCGCGCCGATAAAGATGCACCATAAGGGCGCTGTGCTGCCTTAAGTTGGAGGCATGAGCGATAAAACTCCTGATAAAGCCACCGACTTTGATGACGATATCCCGACCTACACGGGGAAAGACTCCGTGAAGGACAGCACGCCTGAGGCAGAAGCTGCCGATAAGCCGAAGAAGAGTAGCCTCTTCCAACGCCCCGGCCGCGCCGAGCCGCAGGTGATTAAGCCGAAGAAGGCTGAAGAGCCTGCTGTTGAGGCAGAGCCTGAAGCCAAAACCGAAACCTTTGAGAGCGCCACCCGCGAGTCCTTGTCTTTCGACAGCGCTGCAGCTGAAACCGAGACCACTGCCTTCCCGCGCGCGGAGGCCATGGCCGAGCCTGATACGCAGACAACCGCTATGCCGGTATCGGCAACCGCAACCGAGTCCGCAGCAACTGAGACCTACGAGGAAGTACCAAGCACGGTTGCCGTTGCCGATCCCGCCGTGGACTCCGAGCCTGCAGCCGTGGAGGAGAAGCCGGAGCCAGCACGCCGCGGCACCATCGACTTCGGTTTGCTCTTCGTGCGCTTGGCGCTCAGCGTTTACCTGCTCGTGGCGGGTGCCTCGACCTTCTTCAAGCTCGGCGGCAACGAGGGCCTGTCGGGTCTGGAGAACGAGTTCGGCGAGTACACCATGGCAGCGGCACTTGCCATCGGCGTGCCGACCGTCCAGCTCATCGCTGGCGCCTTCCTGCTTCTGGGCCTGGTCACCCCGTTGGCCGCTATGTTCGGCCTTATCGTCACGGGCTTCTCCGCTATTCACGGCCTCAACGCCTCCGGTGCAGGGTTGGATGTCTTTGCCTGGAATGAGAGCGTCTGGCTGGGTCTGGTGCTCTTTGTTATCGCGGTGGCCCTGCAGTTCACCGGTCCGGGATTCATCTCCCTGGACTTTAACCGCTCATGGACCCGCCGCCCGCTGGCGACGTCCTGGATTTTCGTCGTCATTGGCGTGGCCGCGCTCGTGGCCATCTGGTGGTTTGGCGCGGGCGTTAACCCGCTGAACTAGGCGCTGTTAGCACGTTTCTGTGATGTCTATGGAGTTTTTGGACACGGAGTCT
>NZ_KV805031.1:0-99380 GCF_001811515.1 Corynebacterium sp. HMSC076G08
CTCCTGATCCTGACCCTTCGGATCATAAGTCTCATTGTCCTTTGCAGCAGGTGCCTTCAGGTCAAACTTCGCAGGAACCTCGCGAGATACCGGGTCAGCCCCCTCAGCCGGGGTCCAAGTAACCTTTACCAGGGCCTCGTTTTGGCCTTCAACCTGCTTATCTGCAGGCCAGGTGATCACACCGGTCTTAGCGTCGATTGTCAGGCCCAGTTTTTCGGCGGCGGCAGGGTCTGCGAACTCGAAGGTTGCACCTTCCGGCATCTCCTCAACGGCATCAGTATTCGGGTTGTCGAAAGAAGGCTTTGCTTCAAGATCCTTTTCCTTGGCAGTGCCCTTGGTCTCGTCATACTTAACGACGGTCGGATCTGCCAAGAAGGAGTCGGCCAAAAGGAGCGTACCCGTTGGCTGACCCGAAGCATCGGCAGCGAATACCTGAGAAGAGTACACAGTTGGCTTGGAGAGATCGTTCGGAACGGTGAAGTCGCAGGACTCCAGCTCACCAAGCTCGTTAGCCGTGACGGTGCAGATCTCACCGGTGGATTCACCGTCTGCAAACCACTCAATAGCGTACTGCTGGTTGGGAACCAAGCCCGTGGTCTTCGACTTGGCGGTATCTCCAGGGGCAGCAATAGCAGAGGCGTTATCGTAGTTGATGACGTCGTGAATCGGGCGCGGAGTCAGCAGAGCGAAGTTCTGGACAGAAATATTCGCTGACGTGTTCGCTTGGCCGAGGAACCATTCATTCGAGGGCTGGAACATGTTGTCCTGGTAGTTACCCATCCACAGGTCGCGGTTCTCACCAACTACCGGATACAGGTACATATAGTCCTCGTTGATGTGGCGGTGACGCTGGCCAGCTGTACCGTTCCACTGCATCAGATTGCCATGCTCTTCTTCCTCAGCAGAAACGAGCTTGCCCCACTCCTCAACAGTGGTCTGCTTTCCCTTTTTGTCGTGAGTTGCGCCATACAAGCCAGCAAACGGCAGGTAGAAGGTACCATCATCCTTTACATAGGCTACGCGCGACTCAGCAATGTGGGATCCTACGCCGTGCTCAGCCTGGTACTTGTCGACGATTTCCTTTTGTGCGACACGGAACTGCTCACGAGTGTAGTTCTTGTTGGAGTCCTTCCAAGCATCGAACTGACGGGCCACTTCGTCGTTAACATAAGACCCAACAACCTTAACGTCGGTAGCAGCTCGGTCTGAAGAATCCTTAAAGTATCTCTGCGCTAGGGTGCCACCGTTTTCGTTATTCTCCCACCAAACACTGCCACGCGCCGTGCCGAAGATACCACCCTCTGGCCACTTCTTATCGACAGTGGGCGCTTCGGTCCACTCAGTTTCAGGCTTGGCGAGCCAACCATCCACGTTCGGACGCTCCTGGAATACTACCTTGGCGCCCACGATGCGGTTAATGCCAGCCGTAAAGTCCCAGCTTTCCCATTTACGGGTCAAACGGTTGTGGAAGCGGCCGCTGTACATGTCGCCACCGCCTGCTAGCGTGTACTTTGCCGGATCCGGGTTCTCAGCCCAGGTTCGAACCTGGAACTTCGAATCTCCGGACAGTTTAAACTCGATAGGGTTGCCTAGGCCATCCTTCGGCGCATTAGAGAGGTCGAAGACGAACTTACCCTCAGAGTCGGAGGTGGTGTAGTAGATTGGCGAAACTTGACCCTTGCCGTTGACGTACTGCAAGAAGACCTTGACACCGGACATAGCTTCGTCAGCTTCATTCTGAGCCTCCGGTCCGGAGTCGCGATCCAAATAGACCGCACCTTGGTATCCCTGCTTCTGACCCCAAGTACCATCTGCTCGGATAGCGGTCGCTTCCGAAGTGCCTCGGGTATCCACACTGGGCTTCTGGTCAGGCGTGGTGTCCTGAGCAATAGCGGCCGGCGCAGCATTCGGACTTACGACTGGGTGAACGAAGGGCGCAACCATCGCGACAGAGAGCGCGGCAGCTGCAATCGTCGTACCGCGACGACGGGCAGAACCGTTGAATTTCTTCACATTCATGAAGAATCCTTTCATGAGAACAATTAAGAAACCGGTCAGCAGCCCACCCTCGGTTAGATTCCGAAGTCACTTAGGCGTTCCTGAAGGCAGACTGGACTCAAGCTGAGACCCTACCCCCCCCCGCCACTTCCCGCAAGAGCAAAATTCGGAAGCGGTTAACCGTGTACTTGCACGTCATAGCCTGTTTGATCAACATAAATGTCTAAAACTGCTGGCCACGGGTAGCTCCAATGTTTATACCGTTCACAGGTTGAATTAGTTTCGTAATTTAAGCCTCATGCAAATTACCCCCGCTACACCCCTATCCATGGGGTGTTCACGGGGGTAACGAGAAGCTAAAACTATCGCCCATTCACGGCGTGTCTTACACAGACTTGATTTTCGGAGGTGTATCACTCTCCCACCCGTGGACATGGCGTCGAAGCACCGCCCGCACCGCCTTTGCGATGACATAGGCCAGCGGCACCACAACGACCAAGGTGACCAGGAGCCTAATAAGCATCCAGCCGAACTGGGTTGCAAGATGCTCCACATCAAAACCACCGGCGATAATGCCCACGAGTCCGCTTACCACTACCGCAGCAAAACCGGCGAGGCTCCCGCTAAGAAAATCAAAGCGGGCGTATTTGCAGCCGAAGAAAACGGCTTCTATGACCGCGCCAATGATTACTACCTCCACTACGGCTCTGGGGCCTACGACGCCACTGAATGCATAACCCAGCATGACCGACATGACATAACCCACAAATGCGGCCAGCGGTTTCTGGACAGTTAAGGCCGCACATAGCCCGGCCAAGGGGAAGAGCGCCGCCGTCCCGGAAAGCAGCGGTAGCAACACATGCGTTGGGAGTGGCTCATCTTCCCCCATGACCAAGCGATTAATAAACGCTCCCCTTCCCCACAATAGGAGCGCGCCAGCAATGACAAAGCCGGCAACAACAAGAGCATCAACGCCCGTCCACGCGCGTGGTTTCGGGGCAGGCTTTTCGAATCCTGTGGTTGGAAATGTCATCGGTCGGTACCTTTCCTGGGCATGAGCACTGGGGTTCTTGTGGCTTTGTTGACGCTATTGTAAGAGAACCCAAATTTTCTCGCAGGGCGGGGCTCCGAGCGGGACGTCCCGGTTCGGTGCTACCGATAGAAAAAGACCCGCACCTCGTCCCCACCAGTGTCTGGCGGGGTGAAGTGCGGGTCGTTGGTTTCCCTCGGCGTTGAAGGGCTAAGGACTAGCTCGTTGAAGGACCAGGTCCTAGAAGGTGTAGTCCTCCTCCAGCGGGACGGAAGCGCCGGTGAACTCACCGAAGCCATCGTCGCCGTAGATGGAATCACCGTAGGTCGGGATGGAGTACGCAGCGTTGCGTGCGGCCTCAGTCGGCTTCACGCTGATGTTGCGGTAGCGGGAAATACCCGTACCAGCCGGAATCAGCTTACCGATGATGACGTTCTCCTTGAGACCAATGAGCTGATCCGAGCGCTTGTTGATAGCGGCGTCGGTAAGCACACGCGTGGTCTCCTGGAAGGACGCAGCAGACAGCCAAGACTCCGTAGCCAGCGAGGCCTTGGTAATACCCATGATCTCACTGCGCAGCTGTGCCGGCTGGCCACCCTCGGCAACCTGAGCGGCGTTAACCTGCTTGGCCTCAGAAAGGTCAACCAGGGTACCCGGCAGGAACTCGGTGGAACCGGCCTCAATGACCGTACCGCGACGAAGCATCTGGCGGATGATGATCTCGATGTGCTTGTCGTGGATGGCCACACCCTGTGCACGGTAGACAGCCTGAACCTCGTCGATAAGGTGCTTCTCCACGCCACGGCGGCCGAGAACCTCCAGGACGTCGTGCGGGTCAGCCGCACCACGCATGAGGCGGTCACCGGTGCTGACGTGGTCACCGTCGCGCAGGGAGCGCTCGATCATGGCGTCCGGGTTGGACTCCATCGGGCGGCGAACCTGAGCCAGGCCCTGGCGCTTCGACAGCTTCTCGTAGACCACGTTGTCGGAACCGTCATCCGGGGTGATGGTCAGGGTCCAGAAGTTGCCCTCATCGGACAGGGACACGGTGCCGTCGACGGAAGCGATAGGAGCGCGGTTCTTCGGGTTGCGGGCCTCGAAGAGCTCCTGAACACGCGGCAGGCCGCCGGTAATATCGCCACCGACACCACCCTGGTGGAAGGTACGCATGGTCAGCTGGGTACCCGGCTCACCAATGGACTGTGCAGCCACGATGCCGACTGCCTCGCCGATATCGACCAACTTGCCGGAGGCCATGGACTTGCCGTAGCACTTCGCACAAACACCAGCCGGGGTCTGGCAGGTCAGCACGGAGCGGACCTTGATCTCCAGGACGCCAGCGGCGACGATCTTGCGGCTGAGTTCCTCAGTCAGGTCGGTGCCTGCCTCGGCAATAACCTCGCCGTTTTCATCCTTGACATCGTTAGCCACGACGCGGCCGGATGCGGAGGTCTCCCACAGCTCGTGCAGGTCGTAGGAGCCTTCGGCAACCTCGACGCCGATCGGGACGCGCACGCCCTGACGGGTGCCACAGTCTTCCTCGCGGACGATGACATCCTGCGCCACGTCCACCAGACGACGGGTGAGGTAACCGGAGTCAGCGGTACGCAAAGCGGTATCCGCCAGGCCCTTACGGGAGCCGTGCGAGTTGTTGAAGTACTCCAGAACCGACAGGCCCTCGCGGAAGGAGGTCTTAATCGGACGGGTGATGTAGTCACCCTTGGAGTTCACAACCATGCCCTTCATACCGGCCAGGGTCCAGATCTGACGCATGTTACCGGCAGCACCGGACTTCACGATCATCGGAATCGGGTTGTCGTCGGGGTACAGCTCCTCGACGGCGTTACCCACGGTGTCCGTGGCGTCCTTCCACAGCTCAACCAGGCGGTCGTAGCGCTCGCGCTCGGTCAGGGCACCCTGCTCCCAGTACTTGCGCTCGATGCGCTCTGCTTCCTTCTCATAAGACTCGAGAACCTCGGTCTTGTTCGGCAGAACCAGAACGTCGTGCATGGTGATGGTCACGCCGGAACGGGTGGCCCAGTAGAAGCCCGCGTCCTTCATCTTGTCCAGAACCTGGGCAACGGTGATCATCGGGTACTTCGCAGCGAGGTCATTAATGACGTCACCCAGCAGCATCTTGTTGCCAGCGCCGCCCTTACGGACCATGACGCCCTCGAGGTACGGGTAGTTCCACGGCAGCAGGTCATTGAACATGATGCGGCCGAGGGTGGTCTCAGCGAGCCAAGCCTGGCCCTTCTGCCAACCATCCGGGAACTGCTCAGCCTCAATGTCTGACGGCGGACGTAGGTGGGAGATGCGCACCTTGATCGGGGCCTGCAGGCCCAGAACGCCGCGGTCACGAGCCATGATGGCCTCCGCGTAGGAGGAGTACACGCCCTGGGCCGGTCCGTTTTCGTCTGCGGGAGCGTAAGCTCCCGCGCCACCGATCTCGTCCTCGCCCTTGTCCATGGTGAGGTAGTACAGGCCGGTAACCATATCCAGGCGCGGCATAGCCAGCGGCTTACCGGAAGCCGGGGACAGAATGTTGTTGGAGGCCAGCATCAGCACGCGTGCCTCAGCCTGCGCCTCGGCGGACAGCGGCAGGTGGACTGCCATCTGGTCACCGTCGAAGTCAGCGTTGAAGGCCTCACAAGCCAGCGGGTGCAGCTGGATGGCCTTACCTTCGACCAGCTTCGGCTCGAAGGCCTGGATACCCAGGCGGTGCAGGGTCGGTGCACGGTTCAGCATCACCGGGTGCTCGGAAATGGCCTCTTCGAGGACGTCCCACACCTCAGGGCGCTGGCGCTCCACCATGCGCTTAGCGGACTTGATGTTCTGTGCGTAGTCGTTCTCCACCAGGCGCTTCATGACGAAGGGCTTGAACAGCTCCAGAGCCATGAGCTTCGGCAGACCACACTCGTGCAGCTTGAGCTGCGGACCAACGATAATCACGGAACGACCGGAGTAGTCCACGCGCTTACCCAGCAGGTTCTGGCGGAAGCGGCCCTGCTTACCCTTGAGCAAGTCAGACAGGGACTTCAGCGGGCGGTTACCCGGGCCAGTGACCGGACGGCCGCGGCGGCCGTTGTCGAAGAGCGCGTCAACGGACTCCTGCAGCATGCGCTTCTCGTTGTTCACGATGATCTCGGGAGCGCCGAGGTCGATCATGCGCTTGAGGCGGTTGTTGCGGTTGATCACGCGACGGTAGAGGTCGTTGAGGTCGGAGGTCGCGAAGCGGCCACCGTCCAGCTGCACCATCGGGCGCAGCTCCGGCGGGATCACCGGGATAGCGTCGAGCACCATGCCGGCCGGGTCGTTGCCCGAGCGCAGGAAGGCTGCAACAACCTTCAGGCGCTTGAGGGCGCGCATCTTCTTCTGGCCCTTGCCGTTGTTGATGATTTCCTTGAGCTCCTCGGCCTCAGCCTCGAGGTCGAAGTTACGGATGAGGGTCTGGATAGCCTCTGCACCCATGCCGCCGGTGAAGTAATCCTCGTAGCGGTCAACCAGCTCTTCGTAGATGGTCTCATCGATGATCATCTGCTTCGGAGCCAGCTTGATGAAGGTGTTCCAGATCTCGTCGAGGCGAGCAACCTCGCGCTCACCGCGCTCGCGGATGTGCTGCATTTCCTTATCGGCAGCGTTCTGGACCTTGCGGCGGGCGTCGGCCTTTGCACCGGCGGCCTCCAGCTCGGCCAGATCCTGCTCGAGCTTGGCAGCGCGCTCAGCGATCTCTGCCTCGACGTCATCCTCGACGTCCTTCTTCTCCAGCAGCATCTCTGCTTCCAGAGTGGACTGGTCATTGTGGCGAGCTTCCTCATCCACGGAGGTGATGATGTTGGCAGCGAAGTAAATGATGCGCTCAAGGTCCTTCGGAGCCAGGTCCAGCAGGTAGCCCAGGCGGGAAGGAACGCCCTTGAAGTACCAGATGTGGGTAACCGGCGCGGCCAGCTCGATGTGGCCCATGCGCTCGCGGCGAACCTTGGACTTGGTCACCTCGACGCCACAGCGCTCACAGATGATGCCCTTGTAGCGCACGCGCTTGTACTTACCGCAGGAGCACTCCCAGTCACGGGTCGGGCCGAAGATGCGCTCACAGAAGAGGCCGTCCTTCTCCGGCTTGAGGGTGCGATAGTTAATGGTTTCGGGTTTCTTGACCTCGCCCTTGGACCAGCGACGGATGTCCTCTGCGGTGGCCAGCCCGATGCGGAGCTCGTCGAAGAGATTTACGTCAAACACGTAATGTCTCCCTTTCATCCCCCGTCAGGGGGAAGTTGATGGCTTTGTATGTAGGTGGTGTTTCGTTATGCCCGCCGCCGTAGATAAGCGGCGGACCAAAAGCTAGGCGATGTCTGCGTCGGAGCGCTCGTCGCGGGACAGGTTAATGCCCAGGGACGGAGCGCCGTCCATGTCGTCTTCGTCGGAGCCAGACAGTTCCATCGGCGTGCCGTCGGTGGAGAGAACTTCCACGTTGAGGCAGAGGGACTGCAGCTCCTTGAGGAGGACCTTGAAGGACTCCGGGATACCCGGATCCGGGATGTTGTCACCCTTGACAATGGCCTCGTAGACCTTGACGCGGCCGACCACGTCATCGGACTTGATGGTCAGAAGCTCCTGCAGGGTGTAGGCAGCGCCGTATGCCTGCATTGCCCACACCTCCATCTCACCGAAGCGCTGGCCACCGAACTGTGCCTTACCACCCAGCGGCTGCTGGGTAATCATGGAGTACGGGCCGGTGGAGCGAGCGTGGATCTTCTCGTCGACGAGGTGGTGCAGCTTGAGCATGTACATGTAGCCGACGGATACCGGGTACAGGTAGGGCTCACCGGAGCGACCATCGAAGAGACGGGCCTTGCCGTGCTCATCCACCATGACGTCACCATCGCGGTTCGGCTTGGAGGAAGCCAGCAGGCGAGAAATCTCCTCGTTGGTGGCACCGTCGAAGACCGGGGTTGCGGTGAGCGACTCTGGCGGGACGTCGTACAGCTCTTCCGGCAGGGTCTTGAGCAACTCGGCGTTGGCCGGATCCTCGGTATCGATCTTCCAACCGGCGTGTGCCAGCCAGCCGAGGTGAACCTCGAGAACCTGGCCGATGTTCATACGACGCGGCACACCGTGGGTGTTAAGGATGATGTCCACCGGGGTGCCATCCTCCATGAAGGGCATATCCTCCGGCGGGAGAATCTTGCCCACAACGCCCTTGTTACCGTGGCGGCCGGCGAGCTTATCACCATCCTGGATCTTGCGCTTCTGAGCCACGTAGACGCGGATCATTTCGTTGACGCCCGGGGCCAGGTCGTCATCATCCTCGCGGGAGAAGCGGGAAACGCCGATGACCTTACCGGTCTCACCGTGCGGCACCTTCATGGAGGTATCGCGCACCTCGCGAGCCTTCTCACCGAAGATGGCGCGCAGCAGGCGCTCCTCCGGGGTCAGCTCGGTCTCACCCTTCGGGGTGACCTTACCGACGAGGATGTCGCCCGCGCGGACGTCAGCACCGATACGGACGATGCCGCGCTCGTCGAGGTCACGCAGAACGTCATCGGAGACGTTCGGGATCTCGCGGGTGATCTCCTCCGGGCCCAGCTTGGTATCGCGAGCATCGATCTCGTGCTCCTCGATGTGGATCGAGGTGAGGATGTCCTCCTCCACGATGCGCTGGTTGAGGATGATGGCGTCCTCGTAGTTGTGGCCTTCCCACGGCATGAAGGCAACCAGCAGGTTGCGGCCGAGGGACATCTCACCGTTGTGGGTACCGGGGCCGTCGGCAAGCACCTGGCCTGCCTCGACGCGCTCGCCCAGGGACACCAGCGGGGTCTGGTTGTAGTTGGTGTTCTGGTTGGTGCGCTCGAACTTGCGCAGCATGTAGGTATCGCGCTGGCCCTCGTCATCCATGATGGTGATGAGGTCCGCGGTGACGTTCTCCACCACGCCCGCCTTCGGGGTGATGATGAGGTCACCGGCATCGTAGGCAGCGCGCTGCTCCATACCGGTGCCCACGTACGGGGCCTCGGAGCGAACCAGCGGCACGGCCTGGCGCTGCATGTTCGCGCCCATGAGGGCACGGTTAGCATCGTCGTGCTCGAGGAACGGAATCATGGCGGTAGCCACGGAGACCATCTGGCGCGGGGAAACGTCGACGTAGTCAACGCCGGCAGCGTCGGTCACGCCGATATCGCCGTCCTTGAGGCGGACCTCGATGCGGTCGCCGGTCAGGGTGCCGTCGGCATCCTTCTCCACCTCGGCCTGCGCGATGGCGTAGCGATCCTCTTCATCGGCGGTGAGGTACTCCACCTGGTCGGTCACCTTGCCGTCCACAACCTTGCGGTACGGGGTCTCGATGAAGCCGAAAGCGTTCACGCGAGCGTAGGAAGCCAGCGAGCCGATCAGGCCAATGTTCGGGCCTTCCGGCGTTTCAATCGGGCACATGCGGCCGTAGTGCGAAGCGTGAACGTCTCGCACCTCAATGCCGGCGCGCTCACGGGACAGACCGCCCGGGCCCAGCGCAGACAGGCGGCGCTTGTGGGTCAGGCCGGACAGGGAGTTGTTCTGGTCCATGAACTGCGAGAGCTGGGAGGTACCGAAGAACTCGCGGATGGCAGCAGAAACCGGGCGAACGTTGATCAGGGAGGTCGGGGTAATCGACTCCGCGTCCTGGGTGGTCATGCGCTCGCGGACGACGCGCTCCATGCGGGACAGGCCCACGCGGACCTGGTTCTGGATGAGCTCGCCGACGGTGCGCAGACGACGGTTACCAAAGTGGTCGATGTCGTCGGTGTGGATGGAGATCATCTCACCGTTCGGGGCCTTCATCTCACGCTCGCCGGCGTGCAGGCGCACGAGGTACTCGAGGGTGACGGCAATGTCTTCCTCGGTCAGGGTCATCAGACCATCGTGGTCTCCGCCTAGGCCGAGCTTGCGGTTGACCTTGTAGCGGCCCACCTTGGCCAGGTCATAGCGCTTGGCGCGGAAGAAGGAGTTATCCAGCAGTGCCTGCGCGAGGTCGCGCGTGGGCTGCTCGCCCGGGCGCTGCTTGCGGTAGATCTCCAGCAGAGCCTCATCGGTGTTGGCCACGCCATCGGACTCGAGCGTGGACATCATGAGCTCGGAGAAGCCGAAGCGCTCCTTGATCTGCTCCTCGGACCAACCCAGGGCCTTGAGCAGCACGGTCACCGGCTGGCGGCGCTTGCGGTCGATGCGCACGCCGACGGTGTCGCGCTTGTCGACGTCAAACTCGAGCCACGCACCGCGGGAAGGAATGACCTTCACGGAGTGCAGCGGGCGCTCGGTGGACTTGTCGATGGTCTGGTCGAAGTACACACCCGGGGAACGCACGAGCTGCGAGACGATAACGCGCTCGGTGCCGTTGACGATGAAGGTGCCCTTCTCAGTCATCATCGGGAAATCACCGATGAAGACGGTCTGGGACTTAATCTCCTGGGTGTCGTTGTTGATAAATTCTGCGGTGACGTACAGTGGCGCCGAGTAGTTGATGTCCTTCTCTTTGCACTCGTCCACGGTGTTCTTCACCGGCTCGAAGCGAGGCTCCGACAGGGACAGGGACATGTTGCCCGAGTAGTCCTGGATCGGCGAAAGCTCCTCGAGGATATCCTCAAGGCCGCTCGTCACGCGTGCGTCTTCGCCGCGCTCTGCCTGCTCGCGCTCGCGCCACTCGGGGGTGCCGATGAGCCACGCGTAAGAATCGAGTTGTAGATCGAGGAGGCCCGGGACGGCGATAGGCTCGCTGATTTTAGCGAAGGAGTATCGCTTCGGGGCTCCAGGGATGTTGGCCACTGACTTGGTCTGGCGGGAGACTGCCAAGATGGGTCCTTCCAGTACCTCTGGCGGATTGCCTCCCCACCCTGGCCGGTGAGGTGCAAAACCGCTGGTAGATTTAGCATTCGGTCTGCTGTGGAATGACTGGGTTTAGAATGCACAAAATCACCTTGTCAAGTCGGTTTTACCATCACCGCTCGAAAGGCTAAATGTGCACTAAAGATCCAGATTCCAGCGCAACGAAATAGCCTATAGCATAAGGGCGGCCTTGTAAAGGCGAAACGCGCCCCCGGCGTGTCGCTACGTAGATCCGCACGCGCGGGCCCCTAGCACGCGCAGCTAGCGGGAGTGGCGGCTAGTGGGACGTCGGAAAGCGCCTAGCGCCCCAAGCAACGCCAGAAGCGCACCGACTCCAATGCCGCCCCAGCGTACCCACTGCCCCACAGCACTCCGCGGGAAGCGCTCGGCCTGCTGGAGCAACTCCGCGCGGGATTCCTCAGAAGTCGCACCATTGAAGGCGAACTGCACCTCACGCTCGTTGCCCTCGCGGTCGGCCCAGTAGTCCTTGATATCGACGTCCATGCCCACGACGAGTCCGGTGGCCTGGTCCACAAAGAGGTCCCGGGTTGCGGCGTGGAAGAGGTAGCCCTGTTCGGTGGAGCCATCCTCGTTGCTCAGCGTGGTCGTCGTACTGCCGGCATAGAGGGTGGCCACGTTGGTGGGCTCAATCTCCTGGCGGTAGCGATAGACCGTGCGGCCGTCGATGTCGAGGGATTCCTCGAAGACGGCGTCGGCCGCCTTGCGCAGGACCGGATCGAAGACCGGGTAGGTGGTCTGCTCGGCATCGGCGGGCAGCTTCAGCCAGTAGCCCTCAACGGGCACCTCCGCCGTGGGCGAGCCCATGGTGTGGGAGAGCGCCGCCGGGCCCGTAGCCTCACCGCTGAGGCGATCGACGGGATAGTTCCACACGCGGGCAAAGCTCAAGTCCTCCACATTGCCCGTGCCGCCGCGGATGGCGGACTCCCCCACCCGCAGAGTCGCTGTCTCCTTGTCTGCTGGGTCCTGGATGTCCAGGTTGAGCTGATAAGTCATCGGCCCCTCATACTGCGTAACGCCCTCCGCGGATAGCTCCTGCGCGGTAGCGTTGTCATCCTGCAAAGTCCACGTCGTGTCCTCGATATCCAACGGCAGGCGCGGACTAAAGCTCAAGAAGCTCGACGCCGTCAGGCCGGCCGCGATCAGCGCAACGCCGAGGCCGAGCAGGAGGACGGAGAAGATGCGGGACTTGGGCAGCATGGTGGCTTATCCTACCGATTCGTTTGCTCAAAACACATTTCCCCGGAGGGTGCGTTTCACATTTACGCGGCATTGACGGGGGGCTAAAGGAGTGTTAAATAACCTAAACTAAGTGCTCCAGCTCACATTCAAGATCGCATCATGGGATTGGCAGTAATCAATGAAGAATGACCCCCAACGCAAGAACAGAGACTTCCGCCTCTACCTATGGTCAGACCTCGTGGCTCAGATAGCCGGGGTAGGAGCCGGGCTTGCTATTCCGGTGGTCACTCTACGCTTGAGCGATAGCCTTACCCTTGCCGGTCTGTATGGAACCATCACCGGAATAGCTGCACTGGCAGGCGGCATCATCGGAGGCTCTCTTGCGGATATGTGGCGCCGCAAGCCACTCATCATTGTGACCAACGCGCTGGCTGGGGTGCTCAACCTCGCGTTAGCGGGTCTCATCCTCTCCGGAAGCTTCTCCCCCATCGTCTTCGGTGCGCTACTCGGGAGCATGATGCTCTTTTACCGAATAGGCCAAGCTTGCTCCGACCCTTGCCTGCCCCAGCTCGTTGAGGAAGAACAACTCGCCGCCAAACAAGGGCTCATCCAAGCGCGTCTGCAATTTGCGGGACTCATCGGCCCCACTGTGGGCGGCGCACTTCTAGAAGTCAATGTGGCACTGCCCTTCGTTTT
This sequence comes from Corynebacterium sp. HMSC076G08, assembly GCF_001811515.1. Taxonomy (NCBI): domain Bacteria; kingdom Bacillati; phylum Actinomycetota; class Actinomycetes; order Mycobacteriales; family Corynebacteriaceae; genus Corynebacterium; species Corynebacterium sp. HMSC076G08. Next base: position 12,776 of record NZ_KV805031.1, read on the forward strand.
TGTCGGTCTGGCAAATTTCCTCACCATCGTCTTCTTCCTCTTCATCAGGGCTAACCTAGACCCCGCAAAGAAGGCAGAGAACAAGCTCCTACGCACAACCAAGGAAGGCTTAGCCATCGTGGCTCGCTCGCCCCTACTTCGCGGGCTCATTGCCATGCAAACACTGTCGAACTGTGCAATTAACGGCTCACTGTTCATGGCTGTCCTCATACTGGAGGAGGGGAACAACCCTGGATGGGTAACGGGACTAGCCCGCACGTCCATCGGCCTCATCGGGATTGTGGGTGCTTTGTCGACGGGTTGGATGCAAAAGAAGTTTTCCTTCGCAGCCCTTCAGGTAGGCACATGTGCCTGGGTTGCTGCATCAATCGCATGTGGTGCCCTGCTCAGCCCCAGCCTGTTGATGATCATCCCGCTAGGACTGTCCGTTCTTACAGCCCCAGCCGCCGGCGCGGTAACCTATGCCGCACTCCACAGGCTTATGGCCGAAGAAACATTTGGCCGAGTCACCAATATCCAAATGAGCACCGTCGTTTCACTCTCTAGTGTGTGGTCGACCCCTCTGGCCGCAATATCTCATCGCTGGACCTTGACCACTGGTTTGTGGGCAAATGCGCTCGCCGGGCTCCTCGCAATCGGGCCCGCCCTCATCTTTGTGCGCAGAGCCGATCGCGCCCTTGCGCAAGCAGACGCGAAGGAGAAAGAGGACTCCCCTAGCCACTCATAAGCGTAAGTCAACTGTTTCTATGAGTGAGAGTCGGCTTCTTCTTTGTGATTCCACGGAACGATAGCGCTGACATCCGTGATCTGGCGAGCTTTCCACAGATCGTATTCCTCTTGGAGTCCGAGCCAGAACTCCGCGGAGTTCCCAAAGTAGGCCGACAAACGCAAAGCCATATCGGCACTGATACCGAGCGTACCGCGGGTAATTTTGGAGACTTGAGAGCGGGTAGTGCCAATGTCGTTGGCCAGGCGATACTGGGTAATACCACAGGGTTTGAGGAATTCTAGGAGAAGGATTTCTCCAGGATGCGGAACAGGAACAACATCAACATGAGTATGCGCGTCAGTGGTAGTCGATAAAGTCAACGTCAACAGCTCCTTCGGGTGTCCACTTGAATATGATGCGCCACTGCGAGTTGACGCGAATTGAGTAGTAGCCCTCTAGGTCACCCTTGAGCCGCTCCAACCGGTTTGCTGGTGGAATCCGAAGGTCCGTGACATTTACAGACCGCCCAATCATAAGTAACTTGCGGCGCACTACCGAACGCAATTCCGATGGAATATATCGCGGCGGCACACCATCCTGATGGAACCGCTCGAGACTTCTACGCCGAAATTGCACACCCCAATAGTGTCTCTTTTTGACCCTAGTGTCAAGACCTGACACGAAATGTTTAGAATCCGCTGGGCCATCGGGGTCCCGACAAAACGGGAACAACCCCGCACCGCGCAAAAAGCGGAACGGGGTTGTTGGAGCGCAGCGAGTGTACTGCGCAGGAAAGCTTTAGTAATTCAGGTGAATTACTTGAGCTCGACGGAAGCGCCAGCCTCTTCGAGCTTAGCCTTAGCAGCGTCAGCGTCGTCCTTGGAAGCACCCTCGAGGATAGCCTTCGGAGCACCCTCAACGAGCTCCTTAGCTTCCTTCAGGCCCAGGCCGGAGACGATCTCGCGGACAGCCTTAATAACGCCGATCTTCTTAGCGCCAGCGTCGGTCAGAACGACGTCGAACTCGGTCTTCTCTTCCTCAGCGGCACCGCCGGCAGCCGGGGCACCAGCAGCAACAGCAGCAACCGGAGCGGCGGCCTCAACGTCGAAGACCTCCTCGAACTCCTTGACGAACTCGGAGAGCTCGATGAGGGTCATTTCCTTGAAAGCTTCAATGAGCTCGTCCTTGGTGAGCTTAGCCATGATTGGCATCCTTTCTCATTGTTCCTAGCCGCACTAGGCAGCCAGATAAGTGTGTGTGTTTAAGTTGTGCGCCTGTAAGTGGCGTCTTAAGCTTCCGCAGCCTTCTTGTCCTGCAGGGCCGCAGCGGTGCGGACCATCTTGGTTGCAGGAGCGTTGAATACGGCGGCAGCCTTTGCCATAGAACCCTTCATGGCGCCAGCCAGCTTTGCGAGGGTGGTCTCGCGGTTGTCCAGCTTGGCGATGGCCTCAACCTGGTCGGCAGACAGAGCGTTGCCGTCCATGTAGCCACCCTTGATAACGAGTGCCTTGTTGTCATCAGCGAACTTGGTGATGACCTTCGCAGCATCCACTGCCTCGCCCTTGATGAACGCAATAGCGGTCGGGCCAGTCAGGTGCTCGTCAAGACCCTCGATGCCAGCTTCGTTGGCAGCGATCTTGAAAAGGGTGTTCTTGGCGACGGAGTACTCAACGTCAAAGCCGAGGTTGTTACGCAGCTCCTGGAGCTGACCCACGGTCAGGCCACGGTACTCGGTAAGCACGATGGAGTTTGCACCCTCGAGCTTCTCCTTCAGTGCCGCCAGGTCTGCGGTGTTCTTCGGGTTTGCCATTTTCTACTTCGCCTCCTTTCGAAACATCTCTTGTGTTTTCCGCCGGGGCCTTCCCTACTCCGCTTGCCCGATGGACAACCGAAATAACAAAAGCCCCGTGCAAGAGCACAGGGCGCGCGCGGAAATCCGCGCTTATTCGCAAAGTGTCTCCTGCGTGGGCCGCCCTCTAGGATGAGGAACCTTCGATCCGGATATCCGGATGACCGACGGTCTTCGGTGAACTTTGACTCGGCCTCAGCGGGCCGTTCAAACTTCGCTAGGTACCTTACAACCCGACCTGTCATAACTCCAAATTGCTCCGCTGAGAGCTTTCGACGCGGGTTCCTGCATGAACGTTGTCAGTCGCTGAGCACTCCGCGCGGAACGATGACGGGGGCGTCGCTGCGTGGGTCGTCCCAGATCTCGACGTCGATGCCATAGGCTGCGGCCAGCACTTCTTTCCGCAACGCCTGGCGGGGCGTTCCCTGCGCGATGACCTCGCCGTTGTTCATGACCACCATGGTGTCGGAGTACTGCCCGGCCAGCATGAGATCATGCAACACGACGACGACCGTTTTCCCAGCGTCGGCTTGCTTGCGCACGAGCTGCAGAACGCTGATGGCATGGGCTGGATCGAGGAAGGTTGTGGGTTCGTCGAGAAGCAGCACTGGCGTGTCCTGCGCCAAGGCCAGCGCGAGCCACACCCTCTGGCGCTGGCCGCCCGAGAGTGCCGCGATGTCACGGTCGATGAAGTCCGTAATGCCAGTCTCCACGCAGGCCTGCGCGATGATGTCGCGGTCCTTCGCGGACAGTCCCCGACCACGGCCCAGGTGCGGGTAGCGGCCGCGCGCGACGAGCTCGCCCACCCGCAGCCCATCCGGCGCCGTCGGCTGCTGCGGAAGAAGCGCCACGTGGGCAGCGGCTTCCTTCGGACTCATGGCGTGCACGTCCAGCTCGCCGATGTGCACGCTCCCCTGCCGCGGGCGAAGAATCTTAGACAAGGTCTTCAACAATGTGGATTTGCCGCAGCCATTGGGCCCGATAAGCGTGGTGATTTCGCCTGGGCGGGCCACCAAGTCAACACTCGACAGGATGTCTTCCCCATCCTTATAGCCAGCATGAATACCAGTGGCCGTAATTTCTCTGTCTTTCACTCGCTTTTATCCTCTCCGCCGTGCGGCATTCCACACCAAGATGACCAGGGCGCACCCTCCGATGATGGAGGAGACTGCACCCACCGGAGCGTCCATCGGCAACGCTCCAGCAATGACAGCGCACGCGCTCAACAAGGCAGCGCCTGCAGCACAGGAGACCAGTGGCACAGGCGTGGGCGTCCGGGCAACAATGCGCCCCACATGCGGGGCCAGAAGTGCAATGAAACCAATGGGACCGGCCACGGATACGGTCACCGCGCAGATGCCCGTAGCTGCCACCAGCAGCAGCGCGCGTGTTCGCGTGATGTTGACCCCGAGGGAAAGGGCCGAGAGATCATCATGTGCAAGGAGCGGCAGCTCCCGAGCACACCACAGGCCAAGAACCACGAAAGGAGTCAGCCCCACGAGCAGAGGAAGAATGACCTCCATCCGCACGAAACCCGTGGTTCCCGCCAGCCACAGCTGGGATTGCGCCGCGCGGAGGAGCTCGGCTGCGCGTAAGAGATACGCCACCAGCGCTTGGAACAGCAGGGAGAGCGCGATTCCGACGATGACGATGCGATTGCTCGTGCCGATTCCCCCAAGCGCCACCAGCAGGATGGCCGCTAGCACCGCACCCAACAGCGCGAGTCCGGCCCGCCACCAGAACATGGAGAGGCCGTCGGCAAGCAACGGCCGGGAGAATACCGTTCCGAGGACCACCATGACGGACGCGCCACCAGTCACGCCAAGGATGTCAGGCGAGGCCAGCGGATTGCGCGACATGGATTGCGTCCACGACCCTGCCAGTCCGAGCGCGGCGCCCACGATGAGGGTCGCTAGAGCTACCGGCATGCGCAGGTCCCAGACAACGCGGATTTCGCTGCGGCTTCCGCCGCCGTTGAGGATCTCCAGGACCCGCCCCGGGCTCAAGTCCACGGGCCCCTGCCCCAGCAGGAGGACATAGGAGCTTGCCGCGACCAGAACAAAGAAGCAGGTGGCCGCCCATATCCATGCCCGGCGCTGCCGCTCCTGGGAACGCAGTTGCTTGACGACGTCCCCCTTCACCCGCCCACTCATAGCTTGTGCTCCCCGCGGTGTACGGCCCAGATGAGAAATGGTGCGCCCACAAAGGCCAAGACGATGGACATCTCCAACTCAGAGGGGCCCGCGATGAGGCGGCCGAGAATATCCGCAGCGAGTACGGAGCAACCACCGAGCAATGCGGCTGGGGCAATCATCGCGGTAACTTCTGGCCCCGTGAACCGGCGCAGCAGATGGGGGATGGCGAATCCGACGAAGGCAATGGGCCCTGTCGCCGCAGTTGCGCATCCTGCTAGAACAACGATGCTCGAGGCAGCGCCGCGCCGCGCCAGCGTGGGAGAACCACCTAGAGCAACCGAGGATTCCTCCCCCATTGCCAGAAGATCGAGCGGGCGCGCCACACGTGCGGCGATGATAAACCCGATGAGCAATCCGACACCTGCGATGGCGACATCTTCTGGACCGCGCCCAAACGTGGAGCCAATGGTCCACCGGCGCATGCTGTCGAGGACATCCGTGGAGTACAGGCCGATCAACATGGCGCTAGAGCTCAAGGCAGCAGCAACACCTGCGCCGACCAAGACCAGCGTCAGGGGATCCTGAAACCTGCGGGACACACCCAGCACTAATGCTGTGGCCAGGCCGGCGCCTACGAGGGCGAGCGCTGTCCGCATCCCGGTTGAGGTGGCGACACCTAGCGCCGTCCCGAGGGCAACCAGGAACGAAGCTCCCGCGGTGATACCGATGAAGCCCGGATCCGCCAAGGGGTTTCTAGTCCAGGACTGGGCGATTACACCCGATACCGCGATTGCTGCTCCCGCGAAGTAGGCCACGAACGTGCGGGGGATACGCAAATCCCACACGATGTTCTCGATATCTGCTTCGCCTCCGCGGAGGAGGGCAGACACCAGATCCGGCAACGGAATAGCCCTCGAGCCAACCGCCAATGAGCACAGCAAAAGGAGGAAGGTCGACACAACCAGGGCCGTGGTGAGCAGTGCGCGGCTTCTCCCCCGCGAATCCAGTGCGTCTGCCTTGCCACGGCGTTGCGGGTACGCAACGCCGTGGATAGCGTCAGCCTTCCTCGGTAGTGCGAGCACTTAGAGCTGCTCTTCGAACTTGTTGACGGCCCACGGGATCGTCAGCGGGTTCGGCACGCTCATCGCATTGCCGGTGTCCGTGTCGAGGTAGCGGACGCGTCCATCCTTGACCACGTCCAGGCCTTGGAATGTGGAATCCTTCTTGAGTTCATCGACCGCACCGTTGTAATCCAAGACGAACAGATAGTCCACATTGTTGAGCTGGGAGTAGTTTTCCGGGGCATAGTCCACGAAGAAGCTGGAACCATCACCCTGCAGTTCCTTGGGGATCTCAAAGCCGAGGTCTTCGATGAACTGGCCACGGCCGTCTTCTGCCGTGTAGAGGCCCAGCTTCCCGTCATAGGGCATGAGGATGGCTGCGCGCTTGCCCTGCAGCTCCGGGTGGGAGTCCTTGAACTGCTCAAAGGCGCCCTCTGCTTGGTCAATGAGCTTCTCCCCCTCCTCTTCCTTATCCAAGGCAGAGGCGATGGTCTTGACTTGCTCATCCCAGGGGATCTGCCAGTCCTCGAAACCTTCGGGCTTCACGGTCAGCGGGGCGATATCCTCGAGGGATTTCTTCGCCTCCTGATCCACTGCCTGGTTCACGGCGATGATCTGTGTGGGGTCCGAGGCAGTGACCTGCTCTAGAACCTCGGCCGTGAAACCGGAGGCGGTGTTATAGATCACCTCGGGCTGGGCATCTCCCAAAAGCTCCTTCGCCCATGGGCCAACTCCGGAGGGATCACCATCCCCTTTCGCACCCCAGGGGGCCACAGCAACCGGAGTGATTCCGAGTGCCAGCACGGTATCGGCATCACCGAGCCCCAGGCTGGCAACGCGCACCTCCTCAGCACTGTCCGCACCCGCGCTGTCCTCGCCACTTCCGCGGGAGCACCCCGCTAAAGCAATCGCTGCCGCTGAGACAATAGCGAGCACGGTTTTCGCGCGCCGGTGGATAGCAACCATGGAATAAACCTTTCCTTCAACGGGAACGAGCATGCAAGCATTCGCACCCCTAAATTATTTGTGGCTAGCCTAACCTGTACGTTATGATGGTTTCAAATTTGGCCTCTACCTAGGATCAATTCCCTTGACGCATCACCGCTTATTGCCCGTCACCCTCACCGGGAACACCCGCCTCAAGCCGCGGCTGCACCGTTTAACTTTTCACTCGCCGGCTTTTAGTGACTACCCCTTAGCCGGGCCTGACGAGTATTTTGGGCTCCTCATGCCCCAAGACGAGCAGGATTTTTCGCCCTTCCCGGTCGACGATGTCAATGTTCGCGCCGCCGTCACCCGATTGCCCGACGACATTCGCCCAGCATTGCGCTGGTACACAATTCGCAAGCTCAACCAAGAAGCGTGCACCATCGATGTCGACGTGGTGACCCATGGCGATAATGGCCCGGGCTCACGCTGGATCCTCAATGCCCAACCCGGGGATACCGCCGGAATATATACCGGGCAAGCACTGTGGCAGGCCCCTAGGAAGTCACAACTGTTACTCGCAGATGCCTCTGCCCTACCGGCGCTGTGGCACATCCTCGAGCACTACGAAGCCTTCTCACCGGAAACCTTGGGTGCAGTCGACGTCGTTGCCATGATCACAGACGACGCTGAAGTTGAAGACGGCTTGGAGGAGACGTGGCGCGGCAAGGTCCGCTCACTCACCATGGTCCTGGCTCCACACGACGAACACTGCACACGCGCCAGACAACTTCTCGGCTCCCGTTTCACCGCGGATACAGCGCCGGATTCGGTGTGGGTATCCGGCGAAGGGGACCTGGCCAAAGCAGTGCGCTCGATAGCCGTGCATGACTGGGGTGTGCCGCGCGAAGACGTCATCTGGTCCGTGTACTGGATGAAGGGCAAGCCGCGGCCTTAAAGCGGACTTCGCACGCATCTAATCCTTTTAACCGGCAGCGGATAGCCGGTGAATAACTCGGTGCGCTGCCACATGGTTCCCATCAGAAGGTTTCCGTCAGGAGGTTTCAGTCAGAAGGTTCACCTGCCCCCAAACGAACCTTCTTCGCTCCTCCATATGGTTTGTTTGCCCCCAAGAAAACCTTTTGACTAGAACCATCTACATCCAGCGTCCGCGTTTGCCCTAGGCCTGATGCATCTCCGCTTAAGTCCACGGCGTGGAGTACCTGACTTGGGTTACACAGTACAACGCGGGCCCCGGTGAAATCCGGAACCCGCGTTGTAAGGGGTCTTGTTTATCAGGCGGTTTCTCACGCCGCCCGCCCTGCAAGACTCAGGGTGTTCTCTCTATCTCTCATGCGCCTCTCTCAAACGCACAAGAATTAGTATGCAGCACTTTCCTTGAAAGGCCATCGTACTTAGCTGCCAATTACCTGTCAGAAAGATATCCGGCCGTGACCTGCATAAACAAAAGAGAGAAAGCGCGAAAAAGGCCCCAGCTCATCCAAGAGCCGGGGCCTAAAATTCGTTTACACAGACATCAATTAGTCGGTGTAGTTCTTCTCCACGGAAGCATCGACCGGGATGCCCGGGCCGGAGGTAGTGGAGATGGTGATCTTCTTGGCATAGATGCCCTTAGCGGAGGACGGCTTCAGGCGAATGATCTCGTCGTACAGCGCGCCGTAGTTCTCAGCCAGCTTCTCAGCATCGAAGGAAGCCTTGCCGATGATGGCGTGCAGGTTGGAAGCCTTGTCCACGCGGAAGGAAATCTTACCGCCCTTGACGTCAGCAACAGCCTTGGTCACGTCGGCGGTCACGGTGCCGGTCTTCGGGTTCGGCATGAGACCACGCGGGCCCAGCACGCGTGCAACGCGGCCAACCTTGGCCATCTGATCCGGGGTGGCGATAGCAACGTCGAAGTCGATGTTGCCCTCGTTGATGGCAGCGATCAGCTCTTCGGTGCCCACGATGTCGGCGCCAGCAGCCTTAGCGGCCTCAGCGTTGTCACCCTCAGCGAAGACGGCCACGCGGACGTCCTTACCGGTGCCGTGCGGGAGGGAGACGGTGCCACGAACCAGCTGGTCAGCCTTACGCGGGTCAACGCCCAGGCGGAAGACAACGTCGACAGTAGCGTCGAAGTTCTTGGAGGAGGTCTCCTTGGCCAGCTTGGCGGCCTCGATCGGACGGTACAGGCGAGAGCGGTCTACCAGCTCAGCGGCAGCCTTGTATGCCTTGGACTTGGTGCTCATAAGTGCAATTCCTTTTCTTGGATTGATGTGGTGATAGCGGGCCGAAGCTGGCCCTGCCACGCGCGATACAGAACGTATCGCGCATTAAATCGAATTTTTACTTAGCCGGGACGCCGTCAACGGTGATGCCCATGGAGCGAGCGGTACCAGCGATGATGCGGGCGCCGTTCTCAATGTCGCGAGCGTTGAGGTCCTCGAACTTGGTCTGTGCAATCTCCTTGCACTGATCCCAGGTCACGGAGCCAACCTTGTCGGTGTGCGGAACGCCAGAGCCCTTCTTGATGCCAGCAGCCTTGAGCAGGAGCTTCGCTGCCGGCGGGGTCTTCAGCTTGAAGTCGAAGGAGCGGTCCTCGTAGACGGTGATCTCCACCGGCACGACGTTGCCGCGCTGGGACTCGGTCGCAGCGTTGTAGGCCTTGCAGAACTCCATGATGTTGACGCCGTGGGCACCGAGTGCCGGGCCGACCGGCGGAGCCGGGTTAGCAGCGCCTGCCTCGATCTGGAGCTTGATCAGGCCAGTGACCTTCTTCTTGGGAGCCATCGAATTACCTCTTTCCTGTGGTACCGGAGTGCCGCCACGATGAATAACAGCGCCCCGTCCGGATGCTCACGCATTGTGGGCCACCGGAGGATGAACGTTTCAAGATGCGCAAAAGCGCACGGCGTTCAAGTTTAGAACACCGTGCGCCCAGCTCAAAATCGCTTTTTAGGAGATGCGCTCGATCTCCGTCGGGGACAGCTCCACCGGGGTCTCGCGGCCGAAGATGGACACCAGGCCCTGCATCTTGCCGGTCTCCGGGTCAATCTCGGAGATGGTGGCGGAGACGGAAGCCAGCGGGCCAGACAGGATGGTGACGGCCTCGCCCACCTCGAAGTCGTGCGCGTAGGCCTTGGCGGCCTCCTTCTCCGGCATAGCCACGACCTGCTCGCCTTCGGAATCTGCTGCGGAAGCTTCTGGAGAGACCGTCGGATCGTTCGGCATGAGGAACTTAGCCACGTCGCGGATCTTGACCGGGGTGGCGTTACCTTCGTTGCCCACGAAGGAGGTCACGCCCGGGGTATCGCGAACGACGGACCAGGCAGCGTCATTAAGCTCCATGCGCACCAGCACGTAGCCCGGCAGCAGCTTGCGCTTAACTACCTTCTTCTTGCCGTCCTTCTTTTCAATGGCCTGTTCGACCGGCACAACGACCTCAAAGATGGAGTCCTCAACCTCGAGGGTCTGTGCACGCATATCGAGGTTGGTCTTTACCTTGTTCTCGTAACCGGAGTAGCACTGGATGATGTACCACTGGCCAGGCTGCTTCTTCAGCTCGCGGGTAAAGGCGCGCAGGCGGGACTTGTACTCAGCGTCGGCTGCTGCGGCGGCGTCCGCGTCAGCGCTTGCCGACGCCTCCCCTGCGCCCTCGCCTTCAGCCTCAGCCTCGTCCGTGCCGCCACCGAGGGCGGCTTCGGCGGCCTTGGTAGCAGCTTCCTTCTCGGCGGCTTCCTTCTCCTCTGCGGAGAGCTCCTCCTGCGGCTGCTGGGCCTCCTCGGTAGCCTCGACCGCCTCCGCGGCCTGTTCCTGGACGTTATCGATCATGGCCTGCTCAAGGGAAGTGCCAGTGTTTTCTTCGCTCATTGTCTGCTACTCCAAATTGGTAATTATTCTTCTCGTCCCCACCAGGGTACTCGGCCGGACTTGGGCAAAAAGTATCCCGCCGTTTCCCCTAGTCGAGCTAGCGGGAAGGCGGCGGGATGAAAGTATGTAATTAGTTTACTAAGGCGCGAGGATTGCTTCAACTCCGAGGCCAGTCAGCGCGTCCACGCCCCACACCAGAGCGGTGAGGACGATAAGGAAGGCGAAGGTCACCAGAACGTACTGAACCATTTCCTTGCCGGTCGGCCAGACAACCTTCTTGAGCTCGGAGGCAACCTCACCCGGGAAGGAGCCGACGGATCCGCCGAAGGAATCTTCCTTCTTGTCCTCGACGCGCACAACACGCTTGTCAGTGTAGGAGCCGGTAGAGGTGGTCGCTGCGCCAGAGAGCTGACGCTTGCCGGTTGGGCGCGGAGCCCCGGTGCTCGGCTGCTTTTCATCGCTCACGGCGATTCCCTCCTTGGAAGTGATGTGGCAGGGGCGACAGGACTCGAACCTGCAACCTACGGTTTTGGAGACCGTTGCGCTACCAATTGCGCCACGCCCCTCTGCGTGCCCTTTTGGGACAACGCACAACCCTACCAGAACGATGATTCCCCATGGAAACCACGTGCCGTATAAGGCTGGGAGTCGGTAGTGAAAAAGCGCCCGTATGCGGGCGCTTTTCTTTCCCGGTAGCGATGGCGAGAATTGAACTCGCGACACAGCGATTATGAGTCGCTTGCTCTACCACTGAGCTACACCGCCATATTCACTTTCTGAAAGCTTCCAGAAACATGAATGGAGCCCCCTGACAGAATCGAACTGTCGACCTTTTCCTTACCATGGAAACGCTCTGCCGACTGAGCTAAGGGGGCACAGCCTCTTTGAGTCACGGAGTTTCTTCCGCTGTGCTCTCGTTGAAGCCTTGAAAAGATTAACCCGAAACGCTTAAACAACACAAATCGCCAGTACGACAAGGGTTTTTGCGCACTTTTCAGGCACCTAAACTCACACGCATCACCCTTGCACCACTCTCGCGGTAGACCACCCCCACTCCAGGCGCGCCAAATCCAGCTATTGTTGATGTATCAAATACTTTATGTGCTCTAGGGAGGACACATGAGCTCTGGTACCCAGAAACAGACACCGAAGGACTGGGCCGGCGACGCCCAGAATGCCTCGACGGACGGCGAATTCAAGCGAGACACCAACTACATCGGTGACCGCATCCTCGCCTCAGTCACTGGTGACAATCCACAGCCCTCCGTGAGTGGCAGTGGCGAGACTTTGGACTGGCCGGTGCAGCCCCACCGCTACCGTCTCATCGCCGCGCGCGCTTGCCCGTGGGCACACCGCGCCGTCATCGTGCGGCGCCTGTTGGGACTGGAAAATGTCATCTCCTCAGGCTTGGCGGGCCCGACCCACGACAAGCGCTCCTGGACTTTTGATCTCGACCCCGACGGGCTCGACCCAGTCCTGCGCATCCCCCGCCTGCAGGATGCGTATTTCGCACGCTTCCCTGACTACCCGCGAGGCATCACGGTGCCAGCCATCGTGGAGGAATCCAGCGGCAAAGTCGTGACCAATGATTTCAACTCCATGGTGCGAGACTTCCAAACCGAGTGGACCGAGTACCAGCGAGAAGGCGCGCCCAACCTGCTGCCGCCATCCGAGCAGCAGGAGGAGATGGAAGAAATTAACGACTTCATCTTCAGGAAACTCAACAACGGCGTGTATCGCGCGGGATTCTCCGCATCCCAGGAGGCTTATGAAGAGGCCTATGCGGATGTCTTTGAGGTCCTCGATTGGTTGGAAGAACGGCTAGCCCACCGCCGGTTCATCATGGGTGAGCACATCACGGAGACCGATATCCGGGCATACACCACCCTGATCCGCTTTGATGCCGTCTACCACGGCCACTTCAAGACGAACCGGAACAAAATCAGCGAGATGCCGAATGTCTACGGCTACCTGCGCGAACTCTTCCAGACCCCGGGCTTCGGCGATACCACCGACTTCACGGAGATCAAGCAGCACTACTACATCGTCCACCGCGAGATTAATCCCACCCAAATCGTGCCGGCCGGTCCGGATCTGTCTGGGTTGGCCCAGCCCCACGGCCGCGATCATCTGCCGGGTGCACCATTCGCTGAAGGCACCACCCTGCCGGGGCCGTTGCCTGAGGCCGAGCAGTTGAAGAACCCCGCGGACTTCCAGCGATAGCGATAAGAAAATCCCGCAGACACATTTTTGCGTCTGCGGGATTCATGTTGTGCCAGGTAGAAGATTCGAACTTCTGAAGGCAATGCCGGCGGATTTACAGTCCGCTCCCTTTGGCCGCTCGGGCAACCTGGCAAGCACTCTTGAGTGCGGTTATGTACTTTACTACGAACTCCCGCCCAACATGCAAATCGCCAGGCAGGAGGGTATTTTAACCAACGCGCTGAACGGTATAGTCCGCCAGCTGGCGCAGAGCCTCACTAGCCGTGCACTCCGGGAGCAGGGAGAGCTGGTCCTCGACCACGCGCAGGTACGCGTTAACGTCGGCCAGCGCCTTATCGCGGCCGCCCGACTGCCACAGCAGCTCGATGGCGCGCTGTACGGAGGCGTCGTCCTCAAGCGGGCCCGTCAGCAGCGCGCGCAGCTCATCGCCAACCTCGCCTTCCTCCTCCAGGGCATAGAGCACCGGCAGGGTGAACACACCCTCGCGCAAGTCCGTGCCCGGGGTCTTCCCGGATTCCTCGGAGTCGGAGAAGATGTCGATGACATCGTCGACGATCTGGAAGATCATGCCCACGGCCGCACCGATTTGGCGCAGGGCCTCGCACTGCTCCGGGCCCGCACCCGCGTGGTAGGCACCCAGGTAGCCGGCGGACGCGATCAGCACCGCGGTCTTTTCCCGGATCACCGCCGTGTAGTGCTCCACGGCATTGGCTTCGCCAGCACCGATGGTTTCCCGCATCTGGCCGGTGACGAGCTCCTCGAAAGTCTCCGCGAAGTGCTCCACCGTGTGGGTATCCAGCTGGCTCATCAGTCGCGAGGCGTGCGCGAGCAGTGCATCGCCCGCCAGAATGGCCACCGAGTTGGTCCACCGAAAGTTCGCGGAATCCACGCCGCGGCGGCGCTCCGCCTCATCCATGACATCGTCGTGGTAGAGCGTGGCCACGTGGACCATTTCCACCACGGTGGCCGCCTTAATCACCTCGGGCGATTGCGAGCGTTCACCAAACTCGGAAGCCAGCAACGCCATCATCGGGCGGAAACGCTTGCCCCCGGCCAGGGAGAGGTGGCGCACCTTGTCTTTAATGAAGTCCTGCCCGCGGTCGAGCTCCGTATTCAGCAGGTCCTCTACAGCAGCCATCCCGGCGTTGATACGCTCGGTGAGCTGCGCATCCCCCAAGTCCACGTGCTTGGCGTGAGTTTGGCCGTGTGACATTAAACGTGTTCCTTTAAGCTCAAAAATCCTAGTGTTTACTTACCGTAGCCCATGGCACGGCCCTCAACACACTTGTGGCCACTATCCCGTGCAATGATAGTCCCCATGTCGGAGCAGATCGATTCCACCCTTGTTGACGTCGCCATCGTAGGTGCCGGGCCCGCCGGCGCTGCCGCCGCTATCCACGCCGCACGCGCCGGCCATGAGACGCTGCTTGTCGACGCCTCCCCCTTCCCCCGCGACAAGACCTGCGGCGATGGACTGACCCCGCGCGCCATGCACCAGTTGGAGCTCCTCGGCATCGAGGTCAACGCGTCCTACCGCAACCGCGGGCTCAAGCTACACGGCTTCGGCGGCACCGTGACCGCTCCGTGGCCTGAGGCCTACCCCTCGCACGAAGGCACGGCGCTGCCGCGCTATGAATTCGACGCGCTGCTGGTTGACGCCGCCCGAGACGTCGGCGCGCAGCTTATAACCGGCACGGCAACGCAGCCGGAGCTGGACGGCAACCGGCTGGTCGAGTTCTCCGTCGGCAAGCGCCGCGTGCGCGCCCGGTGGGTCATCGTGGCCGACGGCGTGCGCTCGACATTTGGCAAGCAGTTGGGCCGCACCTGGCACCGCGAGGAGGTCTATGGCATTGCTGCACGCGCTTATGCCGATTCACCGCAGGACGGCGAGGAATGGATGCACTCCCACGTTGAGCTCAAGGACCCCGAGGGCGTCGTACAACCCGGGTATGGCTGGATCTTCCCGCTGGGCCAGGGGGTCAATATCGGCTTGGGCGCTCTCTCCACGGCCGCCCGCCCGGCCCGCCTCAACACGAAGAAGGCGCTGGATTTCTACGCCGATCAGCAGCGTTCAGAGTGGGGCCTGGGCGAGCTGCGCAACGTCACCTCGGCGATGCTGCCCATGGGCGGTGCGGTATCTGGAGTTGCCGGCGCGAACTGGATGCTCATCGGTGACGCTGCGGCCTGCGTCAACCCGCTCAACGGCGAGGGCATCGACTATGGCTTGGAAACGGCAGCACTCGCCGTGGAGATGCTCGGTACCAAGGACCTCACCTTGGCGTGGCCCGACCGCCTGCGCGCCGAGTATGGCGAGGCCTTCCTGCTCGCCCGCACCGCAGCGCGCCTGCTGACCTACCCGCAGTTCCTGCCGCTGGCCGGGCCGGTGGCCATGCGCGGGCCGGTGGGCCGCATGCTCATGCCGGCTGCAGCGCGCCTCATGGGCAACCTCATCACCGAGGAGGACAAGGACCTGCTTGCCCGCGCCTGGCGGCTGGCCGGCGGGGCGGTCTCCGCGCTGCGGCGCGATACGCCTCTCTGGGCTTAAGCCCTTTGGGTTTTACCTTTCGGCCTAAGCCCATTGGGCTTAGGCCCCTAGGCGGGCTTCACCGCGGAGTGCAGCGCCACGATGCCGAAGGTCAGGTTGCGCCAGCCGGCTTGCTCCCAGCCATTGCGGTTAATAGCGGCGGCCAGCTCGTGCTGCTCCGGCCACGCACGGATGGATTCTGCGAGGTAGATATAGGCCTCCGGGTTGGAGGAGACCACCTTGGCAATCGGCGGCAGCAAGCGGGTCAGGTATTCCTTGTAGACGGTGCCAAAGACCGGGATAACCGGCTTTGAAAACTCCGCTACTGCCAGGCGCCCGCCGGGTTTGGTCACGCGCGCCATCTCCCGCAGGCCCAGCTCGAAGTCGTGGATATTGCGCAGACCGTAGGAGATGGTCACCGCATCGAAGGTGTTATCCGCAAAGGGCAGGCGCATTCCATCGCCGGCTACCTTGGGAACATCGCGGTCCTTACCAGCCGCGAGCATGCCGAGTGAGAAATCACAGGCCACGCACCACGCGCCGGACTTGGACAGCTCCTCCGTAGAGACGGCCGTTCCGGCGGCGAGGTCGAGGACCTTCTCCCCCGGCTTGAGGTTGAGCCGCTCGCGGGTCAGGCGGCGCCAGCGCGCATCCTGGCCAAAGGACAGCACCGTGTTGGTGATGTCGTATTTCTTGCCCACCGCGTCAAACATGCGCGCGACATCGAAGGGCTTCTTCTCCAGATCTGCCTTAGACACAAGCGCCTAGTTTAGGCGACGCGCGCTCCCAGAGCGCGAGCGGCCCAACGCGGCAGCTCCGGACGCTGGCCCAAAATGGTCAGCGGGACCTCACGGACATTCTCCAAAACCTCGTCGTAGTAGCCCAGCAGCTGCTCGCACAACGCCGGCCAGGTCTTGGAGGCAATCGACTTCCGGGCGTTCTCCCGCAACTCCTGGTGAATCTCCGGGTTGAGCAGCGCGTCCACCGCATTGGGGAGGTCCTCGACGAACGTTGAAACGTCGAGAAGCAGCCCGTTATAGCCCTCCTCGATGAGGTCCACCGGGCCGCCCGCGCGGGGGCCGATGGTGGGCACGCCCGAGGCCTGAGCCTCCTGGATAGCCTGGCAGAAGGTCTCGAACTCGCCGGCGTGCACGAAAATGTCGAGGCTTGCATATGCTGCTGCGAGCTCCTCGCCACCCAGCGCCCCAGTGAAGACCGCATCCGGCAGCTGCGCCTCCAGCAGCGGGCGCTCTGGGCCATCGCCGACAATGACGAGCTGAATGTCTTCGCGACCGTTAAGGGCCGACAGGCGGTGCACGCCTTTTTCCGCGGCCAGCCGGCCCACGAAGCCGACGATCTTCTTGCTTCCTGTGGGATCCCACTCGCGGCGCAGCGCCGCCGAGCGCTTCGAGGGGTGGAAGCGCTCCGAATCCACACCGCGTCCCCAGTGGCGCACGTTCTTGATGTGGTGCTTCTCCAAGTCGGTGATGGTGAGCGAGGACGGCGCGAGAGTCATCTGGCACGCATTGTGGATGGTGCGCAGCCACTCCCACACCCCATAAGCCAGCGCGGAAGCGTGGTACTTGGTGGCAAAGCCCGCAACGTCCGTCTGGTACAGCGCCACCGCCGGAATGCGCAGCTGACGTGCAGAGAAGGCACCCGCAGCGCCCAGAACGAAGGGGCTGGCCAGGTGGATGATGTCCGGCTTGAACTCGCGCAGCGCCTCATCCACAGCGGAGGTTGGCACCCCGACCGGGAGCGAATCCACTAGCGGCACGCGCACGGTGGGCACGCGCACGATGGTGAACCCGAGGTAATCGGGGATTTCCTCTTGGCCCTTGCGGGCACCGGGGGCGATGACGATGGCCTCGTGGCCGTGCTCGTGGAGGTGCTCGAGGACACGCAGCACGGAGTTGGTCACTCCATTGACGTTAGGCAAGAAGGATTCCGCGACGATGGCAACACGCATGCGCCCCATCATTCCTTTCCTGAGTGCTCGGTTGGTAAAGCACGTGCTAAATTCCGGTTAATTTTCCCGCTTGCCCACCACAAGGCACCCGCTAACAGGGTAGCGACGGCTGCCGAAGACAGCGCCGGAATGATGGACAGGGTCCATTCGCGGCCTTCTACCTTGACCAAGTCCGGGTTGCTTTTGGCGTAGAGCACCCAGACCTGCTGGCCTTCCCCTAGCCCGGTGGGATAAATCAGCCCGGTGGGTGGGGTGTGGTAGATACCTTCGGCATCCTGGAAATCCACGAAGGTACGCAAGGTGCCGACATCCGTCACCGTGGCCAGCGCGCGCCCGGGGTTGGCGTTGATGGTGCGGTCGTTCAAGAAAGGGCCGATGACCATTCCCGCCATGCCCACTAATGCCGCGGCATACAGCACCAGGACCAGCTGGCGTACCCGGCGCCGCGGCATTTACTGGCCTACCTTGGCGTTCAGCGCCTCCTGCAGCGCGCGGCGCGAGGATCGGGTGGTATGCGCCTCTACGACGGTGATGCCGGTGGAGTATTCCTTGAGCTCTGCGAGAACATCGAGAAGCTCCTGCGCCGAGCTCACCTCGCGGTGCTCAGCGCCGCAAGCCTCCGCCAGCTTGGCGACGCCCACCCCATGCGGCGTCCCAAACGCCTTCTCGAAGGAGGGGCGCAGGGGCTCGCGGCCTTGTTCAAGCACCTCGAAGATGCCGCCGCCGTCGTCGTTTGAAACGACGATGGTGAGATTCTCCGGACGCGGGTTGTCCTCGGGGAGGATGAGGGAGGTGGCGTCGTGGAGGAAGGTGACATCCCCCATGAGCGCCACGGTGCGCGGGGCGCGCGGGGCGTCGGCTTCGCGGGACTGGGTGGCCAGGGCGATGCCGATGGCCTGCGCGATGGTGCCGTCGATGCCAGCAGCCCCGCGCGGCGAGTAGGTCTCCACACCGTCGAAGGGCAGGCCGATGAAGGACGCATCCCGCACCGCGTTGGAGGCGCCCAGGACGAGGGTATCTCCGACAGCGAGGGTATCGCCCACCGCGGCGGCGACGTGGAGGCCGGTAAAGCCGATCTCGGGCTTGGTGGCGTCCTCACCGGTGGTCTCCGCCAAGACCTCACGAACACCGTCGGCCGCCATCTGGGCCGCGCCTTCGCAGATTTTCATCCACTCGCGGGTGGGCGCGCCGCTGATTTTGACGGTGGTTCCCAACTGCGCGGACTCACCGCGCGGGTTGGTGAAGTCCTCCGTGCGGGACAGGCAGATGAGGTCGATATCGGGATCACTGAGCAGTGCCAGAACTCCGCGGTGCAGGGTGGGGTGGCCCACGACGATGACCTGGTCCACCTTGGTGTTGACCACGTAGTCATTGGCGGACACCTGAGCGCGGCGGAAGAGGTGGGCCGCAGCCGGGTGCACCGGGTGATAGGGCGCGGGTGCCGTGGGCTCGGCGATGGTGGGGACGTCCTCCAGCCCATCTACTTCCCAGGCTTCGTCGCCCGCGATGACAAGGGTGTTGCGGCTGAGATCGACGGCCACCTCGCCGTGGTTGGACCAGCGCGGGGTACGAGCGCGGTGCTGCGTACGATCCGTCGGGGTACCGGGCAGCTCCTCCCCTACCAGCGGGGCATCGAGGGCCACGTTGATGTGCACCTGGCGATCATTCAGGAAGCGCTCGGCGACGCGCGGGATATCACCCGTGGTCTCCACCTGGGTAGTCTCCGCATACACACCGAAGATGCCGGGCTGCTCAATAGTCTGGGAGGCCCCCGTGCCCACCAAGCGGGCGGGGCGGTCCGCGCTGATGACGGCCAGCGGGGTATGCGAGTAATGCGCCTCCACCATCGCGGGCAAAGCGTTGGCCACCGCGGTACCGGAGGTCATGACGATGCCTACGTGCCGGCGCTGGACGCGGGCGAGGCCGAGGGCAGCGAAGGCAGCGGAGCGCTCATCGAGGCGGGTATGCACGCGAATATCGCTGCGCGCGAGCAGCGCCAGAGACAGCGGCGCGTTGCGTGAGCCGGGGCAGAGGACGACGTCGGTGAGGTGCCGCGAGAGCTGAGCTGCTAGTGCTTCAGCCAGCTGCATCGACTCCGGCTGCGAAGACTCCGCGGGCTGTGTTTTAGGCGTATTAGGCATTCTCTGCACCGCCCGCACCGGGCTCACCGTTGCCCGACTCTAATTCACCGAAGAGATCGTTGAGCAAGCTCTCTAGGTCAGATCCGCCTTGATCCAGCTGATCTTGGATGCTCGGGGGCAGCTCCGTCGGGACCTCCGGCGGCAGCTCAGTAGGAATCTCAGTGGGGAGGCGATCCCACGGAGATTCCTTCGTGGTGGTCACCGTAGTGGGGACTTCGGTGGTCACGGTCTCGGTGACCGGTTCCGGGGCGGGTTTGTTGGCATCTGCGGCCGCACCGCGCCAGAGGAAGAACAGCACGCCGGCGAAAACGACGGCGATAGCGGCGATGGCCGCGAAGACATAGGACAGGGCTCCCCCGCCCTTCTTCGGCTCCTCCACCTGGTAGCTCGACGGAACCGGGTCATACTGCGGCTGCTGATAGTTCTGGTCATAGCCCTGCTGATAGGACTGGCCGAAAGCCTGCGTGTTCTGGGAACCGGGCTCCGGGAAGTGCTGTTGGGGACGCTGTGGCGGCTGCTGCTGGGGCGCGCCGAACTGGCGGGTTTCGTTCTCACCGTTGACGCGGCCGAACTGCCGCGTCTCGTTGTCGCCGTTGTTGTTGGTCATGGGATTTACCTTATCGTGCACCCGCGCCACTTAGCACCCGGCCGGTGGGCGTCTCACCCGCCGCGACCTGAGCCGGTGTGCCATCCGCCACGACCTGTCCGCCCTCCGCGCCTGAGCCCGGGCCCATCTCGATGACGCGGTCAGCGCCAGCGATGAGGTGGCGGTCGTGGTCTGCCACCACGACGCTATGCGAGGCATCCACCAGCGAGTGCAGCTCAGTAATGAGCAGGTCAATATCGGCCGGGTGCAGGCCCACAGTGGGCTCATCCAGCAGGTAGACGGTATGGCCCCGGTGCGAATTGCGGGAGCGCTGAAGCTCCGTGGCGAGCTTGATGCGCTGTGCCTCACCGCCGGAGAGCTCCGGTGCACCCTGGCCTAGGCGCAGGTAACCCAAACCTACCGCTTCCAGGGTTTGCAGCGCGTGGAGGATCGGCGCTTCATCTGCAAAGACCTCTAGGGCTTCTTCCACCGTGAGGTCCAGGATGTCCGCGATGGTCCGGCCCTGCCAGCGGATGGACAAGGTGTCATCGTTATAACGCTGTCCCTGGCAGTCTGGGCACTGGGTATAGGAGCCGGGCAGGAAGACCAGTTCGACCTCGATCTGGCCGGCGCCGCCGCAGGTATGGCACTGGCCTTGCTTGACGTTGTAAGAAAAGCGCGAGACCGTCCATTTCTTCTTCTTGGCCTCCGGCGTGGCGGCGAAGAGCTTGCGGACATTGTCGAAGAGGTTGGTGTACGTCGCCACCGTGGAGCGCGGGGTTCGGCCGATCGGCTTTTGGGTAATGGAGACCACGCGCTTGACCTGCTCCGGGCACTCCGGCCCCGTGAGCGTGTCATGGAGTGCGGCCAACAGTGTGGATTTACCGGAACCCGAGAGCCCAGTAATAGCCGTGAACTGGCCAAGCCCAAAGTCCACGTCGAGGCCGTCGATGGTGTGCGAGTGCACCTGGCGCAGCGCGATATCCCCGTGAGCCGAGCGCGCTTCGGCCTTGGGCGTGGGGCGCGGGCGGGCCAAGGCACGCGCAGTCGGGGTATCGGCGGAGTCCGCGGCCGCAATGTAGTCAGCAACAGGACCCGAGTACACCACCTGGCCGCCGCGCTCACCGGCGAGCGGGCCGACGTCCACGATCCAATCGGCGTGCTTGACCAGCTCCATATCGTGCTCCACCAGCAGCACCGAATTGCCCTCCGCGATGAAGCGACGGCACATGTCGAGCACCGCGCCCCGCTCCACCGGATGCAAGCCCGCAGAGGGCTCATCCAGGACATAGGTCACGCCATAGAGCCCGGAGCGCAGCTGCGCTGCCAGGCGCAGGCGCTGCACCTCACCGCCCGAGAGCGTGTCCGTCGGCCTATCCAGGCTGAGGTGCCCAAGTCCGAGTTCCAAGGCCGATTCGAAAGCCGGCAGGAGGGCCTTGAGGAGCAGGTCCTCAGCGTCATTCGGTTGCGGTTTCTGGGCTTTGAGGAGCTCGAAGGTTTCGCTGAGCGGGAGGGCATTGAAACGGTCGATAGGCAGCCCGGCATAGGTCACCTTGAGCGCCTTCGCCGTCAGCCGCCGCCCATCGCAAACATCGCAGCGGCGGGTTTCCATGAAACTCAAGACGCGGGCGCGAAGCGTATCCGACTTCGTCTCCGCATAAGTCTTGGTCAGGTAGCTAGCCACGGAGCGCCACGTGCCCTCGTAGTTGCGCTGGATCTGATCCGCCCCGCGGTGCGGCTTGACGGTTACTACCGGGCGTTCCTCAGTGAAGAGGATCCACTCGCGGTCCTTCTTCGGCAGCTGCTCCCACGGCGAGTCCAGGTCATAGCCCAGCTCCTGGAGGATGTCGTGGAAATTCTTGCCCGCCCAGGCCCCGGGCCAGGCGGCAATCGCCCCATCCTCGATGCTCAAGCTGGGGTCCGGCACCATGGAGGCCTCCGTGGGCTCATGCACCACGCCGGTGCCCTGGCACTCCGGGCACATGCCCTCCGGGGTATTGGGTGAAAAGGAATCGGAGTACAGGCCCTCCGGGTTGTCACCGCAGCGCGAGTAGAGCAGACGCACGGAATTGGACATGGCGGAGATCGTGCCCACCGTGGAGCGCGCGCTGCTTGCCGACGCCGACTGCTGCAACGCCACCGTCGGCGGCAGCCCCTCGATGCGGCCGACCTGCGGGTCCACCGCTGAGGCGATGAGGCGGCGGGCGAAAGGCGCGACGGACTCCAGATAGCGGCGCTGCCCTTCGCCATGAATGGTGCCGAAGGCAAGAGAGGACTTGCCGGAGCCGGACACCCCGGTCACGGCCACGAGCTGGCCGCGCGGGAGGTCCACGTCGACGTTGCGAAGGTTGTGCAGGTGCGCGTCTCTCACGGAAATGGTCATGCCCGCCAGCCTACGCTGCACCCCGGACATGGACCGTGAGCTGTATTTTTAAAGGTGCGGCCAGCACTGGCGCACACGCTCGAACCACCAGTCGCGCCGCGCCGCCGGTGCCGCCAGTGCGCTGAGGCGATCCGGGGCGGGGGCGAGGGCTTCGGCGCGCAAGAAACCGTCGACAAGCTCGCGTGGCTCCGTCACGTCCTCCAGGAACAGCGACCCCGTGGCCAGCCCCGCGGCGGCCGGGGTGACGTCGATGTCCTCGTCGTCATAGATCTGCGGCAGTGCCGCCACCGCGGCCAAGCCCATCGAGATGCCCACCGAGGTGTCCAGGGCGGAGGCCACCGTGATGTCCATGTGGCGCTCGCGCAGGTGGGAGGCCACCTCGAGCACCTTACGCACACCACCCAGCGGCGCGGGCTTGACCACGGCGACGTCCGCCGCCTGCAATTCCGCCACACGGTAGGGGTCGCTGACCTTGCGGATGGACTCATCTGCCGCCACACGCACGAAAATCCCGGCGCGCATGAGCTGGGTGCGCACCTCCTTGAGCTCCTCCACGGTCTGGCACGGCTGCTCCATGTAATCCAGCGGCATCATTTCCTTTGCCGCTGTAACAGCTTCTTCGACGCTCCATCCACAGTTGGCGTCGACACGCAGAACCGGCACGCGGCCCTGAGCTTCGATATGGGCGCGGACGGCAGCCACGCGGGTGATGTCATCCTCCAAGCTCTGCCCTTTCTCCGCCACCTTGATCTTGAAGGTGCGGCAACCGGGGTAGCGCGCCATGACCTCGGGCACCTGCTCGGCGGGGACCGCGGGGATAGTGCCGTTGACTTCTACCCACTCGCGCACGGGTGTCGGAAAGCCCTCGTAAGCCGCCTCCAGTCCGGCGGCGAGCCAGCGGGCGGATTCCTCCGCCCCGTACTCCAGGAAGGGGGCGAACTCGCCCCAACCCGCGGGGCCGTCGATAAGCAGCGCCTCCCGGGTAGTAATGCCGCGGAATTTCACGGCGAGTGGAAGGGATACCACGTGGGCGCGGTCGAGGACGTCATCAATATGCATGAGGTTCATCGTACGTGTGGGGGGCTCAGCGCGACACCTGTCATAGCCGGTGTTAGGTTATAACGGTAAGTGGATATAACCAGAAGAAGGATCCTCAGATGCTTTACCTTCTCATCGCACTGCTGGCCATCGCCGCAGTTGTCTATCTCATCTATAAGAAAGTCCACGCCGCGGCCTCCATCTTCGCCGTTGGCGTAATCCTGCTCATGCTCGCCGCTCTCACCGGGCGCGCGGACTTCCGCACCACCGAAATCGAAGCCACGGGCAATGCCTTCTATGACCAGCTGCTCGTCGTGGATGCGCTATTCAAAGCACGCTTCTCCGGCATCGGCATGGCGATTATGGTGCTCTTCGGCTTCGTGTCCTATATGCGGCACATTGGTGCTGATGCCAAGACGGTCGTGGTGCTCTCCTCACCGCTCAAGCGCTTCAAAGGCTCCTACTGGCTGGTTCCAGTGGGCTTCATCTTGGGCACGCTGCTCTCGCTGGTGATCCCCTCGGCTGCAGCGCTATCCCTATTGCTCGTGGCCACGCTCCTGCCGGCACTCATCGCCGCGGGCCTGACACCCCTGACCGTGGGCGCCATCGTGGTGACCTCCTCCACCATCGTGCCCACGCCGCTTGAGGCCGGCCTCATTCAGGGCGCCGATCTCACCAACATGACGCCAACCGAGTTCGTCTACGGCGCCGTCGCCTACGCCACGGTGCCCACGCTCCTCATCACGGCCTTCGTACACATGTGGTGGCAACGCCACTGCGACAAGGTGGATGCCCGCAAGGCCGAAAGCTCCGGTGAGGTCAGCGCCGATTCGATGCACGATGACGCTACCGAGGAAGCCATCGCCCGCGCAGCCTCCCTGCCGGGTTACTACGCCGTGCTCCCGCTCATGCCGTTGCTGCTCATCATTATCTCCGCCATTCTTAACCGTTTGGGTGTCATCCCCTTTGAGGGCGGCATCCTCCCGGTGACCGTGGTCTCCCTGTTCATCGCGATGATCATCGAGTCCATCCGCAAGCGCACCGTCACCGGTGCTGTGGATTCCATCTCCAGCTTCTTCAAAGGCATGGGCGAAGGTGCTGCGGGCGTCGTGGCCCTGCTGGTGGCTGCTGCTGTCCTGGTGGAGGGTATTACGCAGATGGGTGTCATCGACATGCTCATCGACGCCGCCGAGGGCTCCTCCGGCGCCGCCGTCCTCATCGTCCTCGTCTTCGTCGCTGCCACCGCCGCGATGGCCGCACTCACCGGCTCCGGCACCGCACCTTACTTCGCCTTCTCTGAGGTGGTGCCCAACCTGGCCTCGCAGACCTCCATCCACGCCCCGCAGATGCTCACCGCCATTTGGGGTACCTCCAACCTGATGCGCCAGGTCTCCCCGGTCAACGCCGCAGTGCTCATTGTTGCCGGCGCCATCAAGGTCAACCCCATCCAGTTGGTCAAGCGCACCTCCGTACCCATGATTGTGGCGACGGTGCTCAACACGCTGTTTGCGTTCATGTTTATTGGGTAGCGGTTTTTCACGCGGGCTCAACGGTGATCGCTGAACCCGCGGTACGTTTTGGTAAAAAGGTCCCCCAAATCCGAAAAATCTCGGGCATATTTACGAAAACGTACCAAGACGGCCGCGGCCAGGTACGGATCGATCAAATAAGGCCTCAGATCATCGAAGTTTTAGGCCACTATTTGTTAAAACCGTCACGACCACACGGCGAAGCCTCTTGCCTGCCGTACAATTGCACAGACAATCAATCCCATTAAGGGTTAAAGGAGGAACCATGCTACTTGCTGAAGCCTTGGCCGAGCGCGCCCAGGCGCAGGAGCGCCTCAACTCGTTGAGTGACCGACTCGCGGCGACGGTCCGCATACAGGAAGGCGATGAACCGGATGAGAACCCGACGGATCTGCTCCGTGAGCTCGAGGGCGTGACCAAGCGCATCGACGAGCTCGTCATCGCCATCAACGCCACGAACACGGCCACCCCGTTCGACGAGGAGATCTCGCTGATGGAGGCGCTGGCACTGCGTGATGGTCTGCTGCGCAAGCGCCGCATCTACCAGGGATTGGCAGAGCGCGCGGGTGCGCGCCACGACCGCTACTCCCGCTCGGAGATCAAGTTCGTGGCCACCGTGCCCGTGCCGAAGCTGCGCGAGCGCGCCGACGATCTGGCCCGCCAGTACCGCGAACTGGATACCCGCATCCAGCAGCTAAACTGGAATACGGAACTGATAACTAAATAAGGTCTGCCGCTAGTTGTGCCGCATTCTTGCGGCGCTTTCGCTTTGTGTCGCATTTTTGCGGCACGTCATGTCGCGCGCCACGCGCGCGACGGTAGCCCACACTTTTCGCAGCGAGCGCACCCCTTCTGGGCAGGGAAAAGTCCAGTGCTTCTCAGGCGCCTTCGTAGCGCAAGAAGGCAGGGAGGTTCGATTCCGTCCCACTGTATGGTGTACCGCGCTGGTACGGAGTACACGTGCACATTGACGGGGATAATCCCGCAGTATTGTTTATTGTTTATCACCGCCGCGCTGGGCGAGAGTGTGGGTGAGGGTTGGGAATGGGGACTATACTTCCGGCGCACCGCTTTCCAATTAAGCTGGTGTGCCATGAGCGAGCAGAAGAACTACAGCACCGATAATCCTTTCAAGCCGGAGCTCTGGCAGCCCGTCGAGGGCTTTGAGGATCTCACGGATATCACCTATCACCGACTCATCAGTGACGGTCCAAAGCCCCAGCGCAAGGACGGCATCGTCCGCATCGCCTTCGACCGCCCCGAGGTGCGCAATGCGTTTCGCCCGCACACGGTAGATGAGCTTTACCGCGCGCTGGACCACGCGCGCCGCACTCCGGATGTAGGAACAATACTTCTCACCGGCAACGGGCCTTCCCAGAAGGACGGCGGCTGGGCGTTTTGCTCCGGCGGTGACCAGCGCATCCGCGGCCGCTCCGGCTACCGCTATGCCACGGAGCACGCGCATGATGACGCAACTGCCGACGAATCCACCGTGGACACTGCCCGCGAGAAAGTCGAGGGCGGCCGCCTGCACATCTTGGAGGTCCAGCGCCTCATCCGCACCATGCCCAAGGTGGTCATCGCCGTGGTTAACGGCTGGGCCGCCGGCGGCGGGCATTCCCTGCACGTGGTGTGCGATATGACCATTGCATCCCGCCAGGAGGCCCGCTTCAAGCAGACCGACGCCGACGTCGGTTCCTTCGACGCCGGCTATGGCTCGGCTTACCTGGCCAAGATGGTGGGCCAAAAGTACGCCCGCGAGATCTTCTTCTTAGGCCGCACCTACGATGCACAGCGCATGTACGAGATGGGTGCGGTCAACGAGGTGGTTGACCACGCCGATCTGGAGGACGCCGCCATCAAGATGGGGCGCGAAATCAACATGAAGTCCCCCACCGCCCAGCGCATGCTCAAGTTCGCCTTCAACCTCACCGATGATGGCCTCATGGGCCAGCAGGTCTTCGCTGGAGAAGCCACCCGCTTGGCCTACATGACCGACGAAGCCGTCGAGGGCAAGGAATCCTTCTTGGAAAAACGCGAGCCCAACTGGGATGACTTCCCGTACTACTACTAATCGTCATTCCTCGAGGAGAATCCACAGTGCTGTATTTCGCCATTGCCCTCGCTGCCATCGCGCTCATTGCCGTCATTGCGTCTCGAGTGTGGATGTTGCGCCGCATCCAGCAGGCTCAGAGGGACGGTGAGCGCCCCTTCGATCAGGAGGATGAGCTCATCAACCCTTACGAACACCGCGGGCGGTAACCTAGCTAACCGTGACCATCCTCTCTCCTCTGCCTGTCAATCCACATGACCCCGCCGCCATCCTCCCTGATCTGGAAGCGGCCATCGCAGGACAAGCCACCTTCCTGCCCGTCCCGGCGGAGGACTGCACCCGCGCGCAGCTCCTGCGCAACCACATGCGCGCAGGAGAACCCATTAACTCCTCCATCGCGCTGGTCGTGGCCACCTCTGGGTCCACGGGCACACCGAAGGGCGCGCAACTCACGGCTGCCAACTTGGTCTCCAGCGCCGATGCCACGCACCGGGCTCTCGGCGGCACCGGCCAGTGGCTGCTAGCCATGCCTGCCTCCCACATCGCGGGCATCCAGGTATTGGTGCGCTCCCTCGTCGCGGGCGTGGAGCCGCTCTGCCTTGACCTGTCGGAAGGTTTTTCCATCCCCAATTTCGCCCGCGCCGCGCACGAGCTGGCCGCCACTGGGGATCGCTCATACACGGGACTGACCCCCATGCAGCTGGCCAAGGCCATGGATTCGCTAGAAGGAATCGAGGCCCTGCGCACCTTTGATGCCATCCTCGTCGGAGGTGCTGCCACCCACCCGCAACTGTTGGAGTCAGCGAAGAAGCTGCGCATCACCATCGTCACCACCTACGGTTCCTCAGAGACTTCCGGCGGCTGCGTCTACAACGGCCGTCCCCTCGATAGCGCGCGCGTGCGCATCGGCGACGAGGGGCGCATTTACCTCGGCGGGCCCATGATTGCGCAGGGCTACCGAAACGTGGACTCAGATGCCTTCATGGTCGATGAATCCGGCACCTCGTGGTTTGCTACCTCCGACGCCGGCGCGCTTCACGACGGCCACCTCACCATCACCGGGCGCCTCGACAACATCCTGAACACCGGCGGGCTCAAGCTCCACCCGGAGCAGCTCGAGCAGCACATCCTGCGCGTGCCGGGAGTGGAAGGAGTGTGCGTGGTCGGCATCCCCCACCCACGCTTGGGGCAGATGATCGTTGCCGCCTATACCGGATGGGCGGATGTCGGCGATATCCTCGTGGCTCTCGATGACGTTGGCCTTCCCCGGTGGCACATCCCCAAGGATTTCAAGCGCCTGCCTGAACTCCCCACCACCGGTCCCGGCAAGGTTGACCGCCTCGCCGTCGCCCGCATGTGGGACAGCTAAGCCTCCGCTTCGCCAAAGCTGCGTACGGCAATGCCGCGCGCAGCGGATTCCCCGAGGGGGAAGTGTGAACCTTCATCGACGGCAACCTCGAGCACACCCGCAACCGAAGGGGCAACGACGGTCAATTCTACTCCCGGCCGCACTCCATATTTATCCAGGTAGCGCAAAAATTCGCCATCAGCGTCAGTGACCTGCTCCACGGTGACGGGGGTCTGCGCGGGGACGTCGATAAGCGTAATGCGCGAGACCGGCTCGGCAGTGCCATCCGGGGCAGGTATGGGATCACCATGCGGATCGCGGGCGGGGTTGCCCAGGAAAGAATCAAGACGTTCAACGAGCCTGTCGGACGTCGCGTGCTCTAGCATTTCTGCCTCATCGTGCACCTCATCCCAGGTATAGCCCAGAGTGCGCACGAGGAAGGTTTCCAGGAGCCGATGCCGGCGCACCATTGCCACAGCCAGCCGCCGGCCTTCCTCAACAAGCCGAACACCGAAGTAGCGTTCGTGTTCCACCAGCCCCTTCGCGGCCAGGCGCTTGACCGCCTCCGACGTGGTGGGCAGCTTCTGCCCCGCCGCTTTAGCTAGGTCCCCCAGCGGCATCGCGGTATTAGCGCCCTCTTTCTCCTCATAGGTCCAGAGGATCTTGAGGTAATCCTGGGTGCGTTCGGGCAGCTCGCTGATGTGCATACCCCCATCGTAGTTCAGCCTATTGCTTCCAACGGTTTCAGCACTTATGCTCTTTCAAGTTCAATCCATTGAACATCGACATTCACTTTTAATAAGAGAGGTTTCCCGTGAAGAAACTTATTGCGCTTCCCCTCGCTTCCCTCGTGGTCGCAAGCACGCTGAGCGCCTGCACCAGCAGCGACTCCACCGAAGCCCAGAACGATAACCTGACGATCTTCGCCACGACCGGTTACTTGGCTGATGCGGCCGCCAATATCGCCCCGGACGCCGACATCACCACCATGGTCGGCCCCGGCGGCGATCCACACACCTACCAGCCCACCACGCGCGATATTGAAAAGATGCAGGATGCCGACCTCGTCCTCTGGAATGGCCTTCACCTCGAGGCGCAAATGGTGGACCAGCTCTCCTCCCTCGGTGAAAAGCAGCTAGCTGTCGGCGAACAGCTCGATACTGCTGACCTTCTGCCGTGGCCCGAGCAAGGTGACAAGGGCGAAAAACTCTACGACCCGCACATCTGGAATAGCCCCGAGCTGTGGAGCCAGGTCGTCGATCATATCGGCACCAAACTCGGCGAAATCGACTCTGACAATGCCGAAGACTATGCCGCGGCCGCCGATGCTTATGAAGACAAGATTGCAGCCGCGCACGACAAGGCCGCTAAGGAACTCGAAAGCGCCTCCCCGCGCGTTCTTATCACCGGCCATGACGCCTTCAACTACTTCGGCAAGACCTTCGACTTTGAAGTCCAAGCCACCGACTTCGTGACCACCGAAGCCACCAAGTCCGCCACTGAGATCTCCGAGCTCGCGGATACGATCGCGGAGAAGAAGGTCCCCGTTATCTTCCAAGATAACCAGGCGAACCCACAGGCCATCACTTCTCTCAAGGAAGCCGTAGAAACCCGCAACTGGACCGTCACCATCTCGGATGAAGAGCTCTTTGCCGATACCCTCGGCCCGGAAGCCCCAACCGATACCTACCTCGGAGCCTTCGAACATAACGCTAGCGCCGTGGCGAAAGCACTAAGCTGATGCTCAGCGTAGGAAACCTCACCGCCGGCTATCCCCGCACGCCGGTGCTTCACGACGCCTCCTTCACCCTCACCCCCGCGACTATCACCGGGCTGGTGGGTGCGAACGGGTCGGGAAAGTCTACTCTGGTCCGCACGCTGGTAGGGCTCCTTCCGCCTCTAGCCTGCGGGTCGATGACCTTCGATGGCGTCGATCTGGCACATTTTCGGCAGCGGCTCGGATATATGCCACAACATGCGGATATCGACTGGAATTACCCTGCCACCGCCTTCGACATCGCCCTGATGGGCCGCACCGCCGGGCTGCGCTGGTGGCAGTGGCCCAGCCGCGCTGACAAAGACGCCGCCCACGCAGCACTTGCGCGCACCGGAATGCAGGCACACGCGCAGCTGCCGATTTCCGCCCTGTCTGGTGGTCAGCGCCAGCGCGTGTTGTTGGCGCGCACGCTCGTTAGCGAGCCGGAATTCATCATCCTCGACGAGCCCTTCGCTGGTGTCGATGCCGCGAGTCAGCGCGCCATCATGGATGTACTCAAGGAACTGCGCGAGAACGGCGTGACCATCCTGCTGGTGCATCACAACCTGGCGGAGGTCGCCGACTTTTGCGATGAGGTCCTCATGGTCGGCCACGGCCGGCTCATTGCTGCTGGCCCCACCGAGCAGGTACTTACCGAGTCCGCCATTGCCGACATGTTTTCCCTGCCATCATGAACCCACTCGAGCTTCTTCAGAACTACACCTATACCCAGGCACTCCTGGGCACCGTGCTCATCGGTGGCTGCGCTGGCGCGCTAGGCCCACTGGTATATGTTCGCCGCACCAGCCTGCTGGCCGATGCCATCTCGCATTCTTCCCTGCCTGGACTGCTCACCGCCTTCCTCGTGGCCACCGCCATTGGCTGGGACGGGCGAAATGTCTGGCTTCTTTCTTGCGGCGCCCTGCTCACCGGAACCCTCGCGGTGGGGTGCATTCACCTCATCCCGCGGTTAACTCCCCTGGGGCAAACCACTGCGATGGCGGCCACGCTAACCACATTTTTCTCGGTGGGCATGCTGCTCATGCAGTATATTTCCCGCCGACCATTGCCTGGCAAGGCCGGAATCCAGGATTATTTGCTGGGAAATGCCTCCACGCTCACTCGCGCGGATGTACGGTCCACACTCATCATCGGTGGCTGCGTGCTGCTTTTTCTTTTCCTCATTCACACCCGGCAGGCCGCAGTCACTTTTGATTCAAGTTTTGCCCAGGTAGCCGGCATCCGCACCTCGTTCCTCAACGCGGCTAGTTTCTTCGCCCTCACCGCCATCACGGTGCTCGGCGTCAAAGTCGTCGGCGTAGTGCTCATGGTCGCCGTGGTCATCAGCCCTGCCGCCGCTGCCCGCCTCTGGACCACGCGCTTGCTACCTTTCATCGCGCTCTCCGGGTTCTTCGGCGCGGCCACCGCTGCTCTCGGCTGCTATGTCTCCATTGCACACGGCCCGCTGCCCACCGGTCCGGTCATCGTCTTGGTTCAGGCGGCGCTCGTCACCATCAGCCTCCTCAGCAGAAAGCTCGCCTCATGACCCTCGCCGCCACCGCTTGTCTCCTTGCCGTCCTGACCGCCTTGGCCTGTGCTATCCCCGGCACCTTTGTTGTCCTCAAAGGCCAGGCCATGCTGATCGACGGCATCGGCCATGCCGTCCTTCCCGGAATTGCCGTCGGCTACCTCTTTACCGCAGATCTAGATTCACCCATCTTGCTCGTTACCGCGGCCGCTGGCGCCTTGGTGGTGGCGTTGGGAACTGACGCACTACAGCGCAGCCCGCTGGTGACTGCTGATTCCGCCCTCGGATTGGTCTTTCCCGCCCTGTTTGCCGCCGGAGTCATCCTGATTTCTACGCACATGAGCCACGTGCACCTTGATGTCCACGCCGTTCTCGTCGGTGATCTCAACCTCGCGGCCTTCTCCAATCCCAACTATTGCTACATCATGGCCGCAGTGCTGGGTATCAATGCTCTCTTCCTCGCCCTTACACTGCCGCGTTTATCCGCCACGACTTTTGACGCCGATTTTTGTGCCGCACGCGGGGTGCCCACGCGCGTTCTTCACATCATATTTATGACCGTGGTTGCCTGCACCGCCACCGCCGCCTTTCACGCTGCCGGTGCCATGCTGGTCATCGCTCTCATGGTATTCCCGACGATGACCGCGCGGCTGCTTACTCAGCGCGTGCCCACGCTGGTGTTGACCGCCTGTGGCGTTGCCGCTATCAGCGCGGTCGTGGGATTTTGGGTTGCCTATGTCCTTGACGCGGCTACCTCTGCCGCAATGACAGTCACCAATGCCGTTATTTTCGTTGTAGTGCTCATCATCTACCGCTTTCGCCAACGCACCAGCTCATTGCCGCAGCACACCACACCAGTGGCACAATAGTGAGCATGTCTGCCTATTCCGCCACTCCTGCCGATTGGCTCCAGGGTGCTCGCCCGCACACCTGGGCCAATGCTTTTGCTCCTGTTATCGCTGGTACCGGTGCCGCCGCCGCGGCCCACGGTCTGCACTGGGGACGCGCATTGCTGGCACTCATCGTGGCCTGGGCTCTTATCATCGGCGTGAACTACGCCAACGACTACTCCGATGGCATCCGCGGCACCGATGATGACCGCACCGGCCCCCAGCGGCTTACCGGCGGCGGGCTGGCCAAACCGCAACACGTCAAGTTCGCCGCCTTCGCCTCCTTCGGCGTGGCGGCTATCGCGGGCATCTCACTCTCCCTAGCTGCCAACGCCGCCTCGTTCATCCTCGTCGGCGCCGTGTGTATCGCCGGTGCCTGGTTCTACACCGGTGGCAAGAACCCCTACGGCTACCGCGGGTTCGGGGAAATCGCCGTTTTCGTGTTCTTCGGACTCGTCGCGGTCCTAGGTACCGAGTACACACAGGCCGGCCGCATCACGTGGACAGGCCTTGCCTTAGCCGTGGGTATCGGCGGTATGAGTGCGGCGGTAAACCTGGCCAATAACATCCGGGACATCCCCTCCGATAAGGCCACCGGCAAGATCACTTTGGCGGTGCGCCTGGGTGATAAAAAGTCCCGCACGCTATTCATGACCCTCTTGCTGCTGCCGGTACTACTCACCATCGGCCTAGCCTTCGATTCCTGGGCCGCGCTCGCTTCGCTGCTCTACTTCCCTCTCGCGCTGGGTGCTATCCGCACCGTCAACCGCGGCGCACGCGGCCCGAAACTCATCCCAGTACTTGGCATGGCCGGCCGCGCGATGCTGGTGTGGGCGGTTATCAACGCTGTAGCGCTGGCTCTGGTTTAACCACCGATTTAGCGGCCAGCCAGCTCCTCTTGGACCCACTTCTTGTGGGCCTTGCGCTGCGCGGAGTACTCCGCCAGCGTCTGAGTGGCTTCCATGCGCCACGTGGAGAAGATCAGCATGGACAGCGGCAGCGCCACAAACAACGCCAACAGGGCGGAGACCAGCAGCGGAAAGGTCCCGAGAACCGCCATGGCCAGCAGCTGAATCACCGCGGTGAGCACAATGAACAGCACCACGCGGGCAGCCCCGTACTTCCACAAAGCGACGCGGGAGCGGCGCTTGAGCGCCGGGTCCGGCTGGGGCGGTTCGGAGTTCTGGGAGGCGTTGGTGGTGTTTTCTGTCTGACTCATAATTCTCACTTTTGCTTTGCGGGCATTCCGTAGAATACAACGCATGGGTCGATTGATACTACTACTCTTGTTTGTCCTCGCGGCGGTCCTCGTATGGAAGGCCTTTGGTCCGTCGAGTTGGAATAAGAAGGTGCAGCAGACACAGCAGCCGCAGCGCCCCGCAATCAAGGGCCCAGACGATGACGAAGAGTTCCTGTGGAACCTAGAGAAGCAGCGCTTCAAAGAGCGCCGCGCCAGGGAGCGGGAGGCAGAGCGCCAAGAAGAAGAGCGCCGCCGTCGCTCACAGGGTTCACAAGGTTCCCAGAAACCCAAGGCCCCCGAGGACAAAGACAATAAAGCCGACGAAGCCTAAGCCTTCGGCTCGAAGGTCATCTCAAGGCCGAGGGCCTCAGCCACCGCAATCACCTTTTCCCAGCGCACGCCAGAGCCGCCGTGCTCGATGGTGTGCAGCGTGGAGCGCGAAATCCCGGCCTTCTCAGCCAGCTCCTGCTGCAAGATACCGAGTTCTCGGCGGCGCTGCGCAAAGCCCTCACCGAGAGCGATGAGCTGCGGGTTATCGCCCGCCGGCTTGCCCTGTTTGTGCCGCGGCTTAGGGGTATCCGCCATTTAGTTCAGCCCCGCATAGGAGTGCAGGCCGGAGACAACCATGTTGATGAAGAACAGGTTGAAGATCATGAGCAGCATCGCCGCGATGTTGATATACGGCGCGGCCTTGCGGAAGGCCGGCGTCGCGCGGGCGTGCAGGTAGGCGGCGTAGAGGATCCAGGTGGCGAAGGATACGGTCTCCTTCGGGTCCCAGCCCCAGTAGCGTCCCCATGTGGACTCGGCCCAAATAGCGCCCAGTACAATACCCAGGCCCAGAGTCGGCAGCGTCACCACGCCCAAGCGGTAGGCCAAGCGGTCCAACTTCTTAGCAGAAGGAAGCGGGCGGGCAAGCGCACCAAAGAAACCGGACTCACTGCCCTTCGGCTGGAACTCACGCAGCACGCTGAGCAAAGAAGCGATACCGGAGACCACGCCGATGGACGCACCCAACGAGACCACAGTGACGTGGATGGGCAGCCAGTGAGACTGGAGTGCCGGAACCACCGGAGCGGATTCCGCATAGAGCTTGGTGGAGCCATAGAACATCAGCGCCAGAATCGGCGTGAGCAGCCACGGCCACAGAGTGCGCCATTCCTTGCGCTGCATGGCGATGGTCGCCACCACCATGGCGCCGGCGGTCACCATGAGCACGTACTCGTAGAGGTTGCCAAACGGGAAACGCCCCGTGGCCAGGCCGCGCAGCACAATGGCCGCCAAGTGTAAGGCGATACCCAACCACAGGAGCATCTGCGTCATGCCGCCGAGCTTGTCGGCGTTCTCCCGCTTCTTCGACAGATCCGCGTCTAGGTCAGCATCGGGGCCAGTGCTGGCTGTCGGGGGGACGTCGCCAAGCGCGGCACTGTCTGCCGAGGCCCCCACGCTAGCGAGTTCGCGCTGCTGCGCCACAGCAGTCGTGCGGGAGCGCATCGCCTCGATGATGCTGTGCATCCGGCCGTAGTAGACCAGGGACAACACCAAGGCGAGAGCATAAACGACGAACGCGGTTTGCACCGCGATGTCGGAAAAGTTGGACAGATTTTGATCAACCTGCATGAGTGGGAAACCTTGCCTTCACAATCGTGCCTACACCGTGCTTCACGCACGAGGCTGCATGAGCGGAGAGATTTATGGTGCTCATCAGAGTACCCCCCTTCAGCGGGAGTATCCAACTTTTGACGGATAGCTTTCTCACCTTTAGTCGGCGGAGTAGAGTTCGTCCTCCTCCACCTCATCGGGATCCGGCAGTTCCAGGAGCTCGCGGTGAAGCTCATGGAATTCCTCAGACCAGCCCGCGCGGTCGGTGCGGGCAAGACCGCCCATCTCAATATCGGTGCCACCATTGGCCCCCGGCCGGATGCGCACCCACACGCGGCGGCGCTTGATCACCAGCGAGCCAACCAGGGATACCAGCATGACCAGCGCGGACACGAGAACCCAGCTCTGGAAGGGGTCATAGGAAACCTGGTAGTTCGCAAACTCGGAGGCACCGTCGAAGGTGATCTTCGTGCCGTCGTCCAGCGTGACCGATTCACCCTGGTTCAGGTTGACGCGGTCGATCCTCTGCAGCTGGCCCGTGTGGACCAGGTTGGAATCGAGGGAGAAGAAGGACTGCGGGGTACCCGTGTCCAGGCCGGCATCGCCGCGGTAGATATCGATGGCCACGGCAGGATCGAGCATCGCCGGGTAGGAGGATTGCAGCAGCTTGCCGCTCTCGCCGGACCACTCGGCGGTCGGGGCAAACAGGCCCTGGATGGCGATCTGGTTTTGGCGGCGCTCAAACAGATCCGGGTACATGCCCGCCGGAGGATCGAAACGCATCACGCCTTCGGAGAGGAAAAACGTGGTGTCTGTGGGCTGGAACTGGATGGTCTGCGTGCGCTTTTCACCGTTGGGCCACTCCACCGTCATGGTCGGCGCAAAGCCGTGACCCTGCAGGTAAACGCGGTTGCTCTCAATACGCAGCGGGTGGTTGACCTGCAGCTGGTAGTCCTCCCAGGTCTCCGGGTCCGTGAAGATGTCGTCGCCGGCGGCATAGGACACGTTCGAGGTGAACATCTCCGCCTGGCCATTGGGCAGGTAGTCCGCGGTGAAGTCGTGGGCCAAGAAGCAGAAGGGGTGCAGGCCGGTGCCGTCGAATAGCGGGCCGGCGCGGAAGGAGTCATAGACGGAGGTGGAGGTGTTGCAGAACTCCGTGGATTGCGCCTGCTCTTGGGTCTGCCCCTGGGAGTTCTTCTCCGTGACCACGATGACCTGTCCCTCGTAGTGCACCAGGCGCCCGGCTGCCATGGTGAGCAAGATTGCCACCAACGCGATGTGGAAGATGAGGTTGCACAGCTCGCGGGCATAGCCGCGCTCCGCGGAGAAGGATTGCGCACCCGCGCGGTCCTTCTCGGGCGAGACCTCGGAGACCCGCCACTTCTTCAGCATGGTTGTGGTGGCCGCTGCGATCTCCTCCGGGGACTTTTCCGAATGCCCGGTGGCGTTGAGCGGCATCTTTTCCAGATACTTCGGCGCGCGCGTCGGCGGTGTGCGGTAGGCCTTGTAGTGATCCCAGGAGCGCGGGATGATGCAGCCCACCAGAGAAATCATGAGCAGGACGTAGATGGCCTGGAACCAGACGGAGGAGAAGACGTCGAAAAGCTGCAGCTTGTCGTAGATCTCCGCCACCTTGCCGTTGGTCTCAATGAAGTCGTTGACGTTAGATTCATTGAGCGAGCGCTGCGGCAGGAGCGATCCGGGAATGGCGGCGATGGCCAGCAAGAAGAGCAGCGCCAGCGCGGTGCGCATGCTGGTCAGCCAGTGCCAGGCCTTGCGGATATATCTCACGAAAAATCTCCTTTACAGCAGCGTCGCGCCATAGGACACGGTCCACTGGCGGATGGCGTTGATGAAATCTCCCCACAGCCCGGTCAGCAGCGCCAGGCCGACGAGGATCATGGCGATGCCCCCGAGAATCTGGATGGTCCGGGAGTGCTCCCGCATCCAGGTCACGGTGCGCATGGCCTTAGCGGAGCCCAGTGCCACGAGCAAGAAGGGCAGGCCCAGGCCCAGGCAGTAGCCAATAATGAGGATGGTGCCGCGCAGCGCGGTGGTTCCCTCGGTGCCGGCGGAGACAGACAGGATGGCAGCCAGCGTGGGGCCCAAGCACGGGGTCCAGCCCAGGGCGAAAACCCCGCCGAGCAGCGGCGCGCCCAGCCACGTGGTCCAGCGCCGCGGCGCCATGCGCGTGTCCTTCTGTAGTACCGGCACCACGCCCATGAACACCACACCCATGAGGATGGTGATGACACCGCCGGCGCGCATGAGGGTATCCGCGTTGAGCGTCAGCGCCGAAATGGCGCCGAAGACTGACACGGTGGCTAGGACGAAAACGACGGTAAAGCCCAGCACGAAGAGTGCTGCGGCACCGACGACGGCCCAACGCCGGCGCTTGCCGACGCCCACCCCCAACTCCTCGTCATAGCTCACCTCACCGCCGACCACGGAGGCGAGGTAAGAGATATAGCCAGGAACCAGTGGAACCACACAGGGTGAGGCGAAGGAGACCAATCCGGCCACGGCCGCGGCGAGCACTCCGATCAGGAGCGGGCCGGACACGGCGGCATCGGCAAAGCTTTGCCCCATACCGGCAGCGGCAAGGATCACTGTTCTTTCTCCAGCTCGTCGACGACCTCGAGGACATCCTTCTCCGTGATCTCCGTCAGGAAGACCGCGGCAGGGCGGTGCTGCTTATCCAGCACGATGGTGGTGGGCACCACCGAGGTAGGCACGCCACCGAGGGCCGCAGCCGTCTTGAAGGGCGGGTCGTAGATGGAAGGGTACTCCAGGCCATTATCGGCCATGAAGTCCCGGGAGATCTCCGGGTTGAAGTCCTTGACGTTGATGCCAAGCACGGTGCCTACCTTGCGCTTCTGCAACTCCGCGTGGATGGCCTGGAGGTCATCCGATTCAGAGCGGCACGGCGCGCACCACTGGCCCCAGGAGTTGAGGACAACGATCTGGTCTTTGAAATCCGAAAGCTTGATCGTCGTGGACTCATCCCGCAGGTCCTCACCGGAGAAATCCTTGAGCGGCTTGCGGTCCTCCTCCGCATAGCGGATGGTGGTCTGCCCGCCGGGCGAGATGAACTCGAAGGTGCCGCCGGAAGCCACGGCGTTCTGCGCGTTTTCCTCGCTTTGCGCACAGCCTGCCAAGGCAAACACAGCAAGGACACCGGCCGCGGCGGCGCGGATAGTTCTGCGTCCCATTAGATGTCCTGCGCCGGTTCGGAGTAGAAGATATCGATGATCTCGCGGTCGCGGTAGACCAGCGAGGTCACCGAGGCCAGGTCGCATTCGCGGTCCCACGGCGCGTGGGCCAGGCGCTTGCCCAACACGGTGCGCTGCACCATGACGATAGGCAGCTGGTGGGACACCACGATGGCCTCGTGTCCCTCAGCCTTGGAACGGGCGCGCTCGGCGGCATCCATCATGCGCGCGGCGATCTCCTCGAAAGGCTCGCCCCACGAGGGCTTGAGCGGGTTGACCATGAGCGGCCAGCGCTGCGGGTTCCACAGCTGCGAGTTCCAGCCCTTAGTGCGCAGGCCCTCAAAGCGGTTACCGGACTCGATGACGCCCTTGTCGACGTCCACCTCCAAGCCCGTCACCTTCGCAATCGGCATCGCGGTTTCTTGCGCGCGCTGCAGCGGCGAGGCCGCCAGGTAGGTCACGTCATGGCCTTCGAAGGCTTTCGCCGTGCGTGCGGCCATGGAATGCCCACGGGAGGACAAGTGATAGCCCGGGATGCGCCCGTAGAGGATCTTATCCGGGTTATAAACCTCGCCGTGGCGGACGAAGTGGACGATGGTGGTGGACATATGCCTGTGTCTATCCCCTCAACATGGTTGGTTTATTGCGGGCGCTGCGCGCTGGCAGCGGCCTGGGCGGCAGGCTTGAGAGCTGCCTCGATTACCTCAAAATCATTGTCCGTGAGCGCGTCAGAGACAAACCAGGTCTCGAAGGCTGACGGCGGAACGTACACGCCGCCTTCCAGCAGTGCGTGGAAGAAGGGAGCGAAACGCCAGGTATCGGCTGCCTGCATATCGGCGAAGTTACGGCCCTGGCCCTCGGCGAAGCGGATGGAGAACATCGTCTCCGCGCGCTGGATGTGGTGTGCCACTCCGGCGGCGCTCAGTGCCTCGGTGATGAGGCCGGTCAGGCGGTCCGCGTTGGCCTGCAGGCGCGGGTACAGCTCTTCGTTGGCCAGTTCCAGGGAAGCCAGACCGGAGGCCATCGCCACCGGGTTACCGGACAGCGTGCCCGCCTGGTAGACAGGACCGGACGGTGCCAGCGAGGCCATGACGTCGGCGCGACCGCCGAAGGCAGCTGCGGGCAGACCACCGGAGACCACCTTGCCGAAGGTCACCAGGTCACCCGCTACCTCATCGACGCCGAACCAACCCTTGTAGGAGGTACGGAAGCCGGTCATGACTTCGTCGAGGATCAGCAGGGCGCCGTCGGCATGCGCGATCTCCTTGAGCGCGGCGTTGAAGCCCTCCTCCGGGGCCACGGTGCCCATGTTGCCGGCGGCTGCTTCCGCGATAATGCAGGCGATCTCTCCCGGGTGCGCGGCAAAGGCCTCGCGGACGGCGTCGAGATCGTTGTAAGGGACAACGATGGTATCTGCGGCCGAAGCGCCGGTTACGCCCGGGGAATCCGGGAGCGCGAAGGTGGCCACGCCGGAGCCAGCCGACGCCAACAGCGCATCCACGTGGCCGTGGTAGCAGCCTTCAAACTTCAGGACCTTGGCGCGGCCGGTAAAACCGCGGGCCAGGCGCACGGCGGACATGGTGGCCTCGGTACCGGAGTTGACCAGGCGCACCTGCTCCACGGCGGTGCGCTTGACGATGTGCTCCGCCAACAGCGTCTCGCCCTCGGTCGGGGCACCGAAGGAGAGGCCGTCGGCAGCCGCCTTCTGCACTGCCTCCACGATGGCCGGGTGGGCATTGCCGTGGATCATCGGGCCATAGGAGCTGACCAGGTCGACGTACTCGTTGCCGTCGATATCCCAAAGGCGGGAGCCCTCACCGCGAGCGATAACGCGGGCTTGGCCGCCCACGGATCCGAAGGCGCGGACCGGGGAATTCACACCGCCCGGGGTGACCTTGGTGGCGCGCTCGAACCACTCGGCGGACTGGGACGTATTCTGCTGGTTTAGCTGGCTGGAGTTAGGCATAGCCCACATTGTATCGGTTTTAGCCCTATACAAAAGTTGGAGTCCCCTCGTGTCTTGCAGCCTCCTCTCCACCACCTCGCGAGCACCCTGAGCGCGCTCGCGCTGCGCACCCGCCATGGGAACGCTATGCTGGCAGCACACTGTTGATTCTGCCTTTCTTTAATTAAGCGCTGGGGTGCGCTGTGGGAGGCACTACTTAAGGGGGATTCCCATGGCATCGCGCCGTATTCTTGTCATTTTTGCTTGCCTTCCGCTTTCTGCCTGCGCTGCCACGCAGGCAGAACCTGCTCCGCGAGCCGAGCCCAACCCCACCACCTCGGCCCAGCTGCCTTCCTGGAAGCCTGATGCGGTACCCCAGCCGGTCAACCGCTTGGGTGACACCACCTCCATCGCGCCAGCTCCGGCTGAACCGGAACCTACGGCCGAAGCACCAGCTCCCGCACCCGTAGTAGCCGAAACACCCACGCCACGCGTCGAAGTAGAAACCGTCACCGTCCGCGCGCCAGCGCCCGCACCAGCACCGGCGCCACGCCCGGCCCCACCGCAGCGGCCCAAACCCAAGCTAGAACTGCCCGAGCCTCCGCAGATTCCCCTCCCGCCGGAAGTCCAGGAGGGTCTCGATCAGCTACCCAAACTGCCGCCTTTGCCGAAGGCGGAGGAGATCTACATCGATGTGCCCTTCTAAAAGTCAGATGCCACATACGTTTCGATCAAATAGTGGCAGAAAATCACCCATTTTCGGGACCTTAATTGATCGAAACGTCACCAGACCTCATAGCCTCGCACCATCTAAGGGTAGACCCTGATCTACCTCCTATATTCCCCCCACTGCGCATGACAAGACACATGCCCGAGAGTTAATCTGAACCCGATTTCAATGACGGCGTTAACCTGACAGTAAGGGATTCATGAATAAGAAAGCTCTCGGCATCACTGCTGGCGCTATCGCTGCGGTTCTCCTCGCAGGCGGCGGTGGAATGTACGCACTAACCAGTGGGTCTTCCGATATTCAGCTCACCGCAACCGATGTCACGAAAACCACCAAAGAAGACCTGATCAGTTCCGTCTCCGCCTCCGGAACGGTTTCTGCCGAGCGCGAACTCTCACTGACCACCTCGCTGACCGGCCCCATCCAGTCTTTAGACGCGAAGGTGGGCGATCGCGTCGAAGCCCAACAGTTGCTCGGCCGCATGGACACCACCGAAACCGAGCGCGAGCTCGAGGCCCAGCGCACCTCCCAGGAGGCCAGCAAGCTCGAGGCCGTCCACCAAATCGAGGATGCCCAGCTCCAGCTGCGCCAGCTTCAGGATTCCCTCGACCAAGGCCTCAACCCCGAGGTCAACAGCGCCCAGTCCGCCGTGAACTCGGCGCAGACCGAGTACGCCGAGGCGCAGCGCAAGCTCGACGATGCCCTCGCCGCCAAGGGCGACCGCCCCGAAATTGCCGAGGCCCGCGCCGCCGTCGAACAAGCACGCTCCGGGGTGCGCGATGCCGAGTCCAAGTCTTTCCAGTCCGCACTGGCCTCCCTCGGCACCGCCACCGAGGATCCTTCCGGAATCAACACCGCCAGCGCTTTCTTGAGCTACCTCGATTCCGATGAGGCCGTGCAGGACTCCGAGCGCCAGCTCAAGCAGTCCGAGGAATCCTATGGTCGCGTCCTCCGCGGCATCGACCGCGAGCTAGGCGAACAACAGCGCGCCACCGCCGCCTCCTACCAAGCGGTTGCCGATGCCGAACGCGCGCTGCAAGCCAGCAACCTCGCCATCGAACAGCAGATTTCCTCCCAGTCCCAGGCGGTGAACCACGCGGTGGAATCGGCGGCGTCGGCAAGCGCGAACAACGCCAAGGAAAATGGGCCACTGGAGTACCGGCTCTCCCAGGCCGACCTGCGCTCCCCGCTGGCGGGAGTCATTACCGCCGTCAATGGCGAAGCCGGCATGCCCGCCGAAGGCCCCATCCTCACCGTGGCGGATGACTCCTCCCTGTTGGTGAAATCCACGGTCAAGGAGGGCGATATCGCCCGCATCAAGGTCGGCGATGAAGTTTCGTTCACCTCGCCGTCGAGCCCCGGCAAGGAATACAAAGGCAAGGTCACCTTCATCTCCCCCACCGCTGAGCAGCCCGATGTCGAGGCTGGCGCAGGCGGCGGCTCCGGCAAACCAACTGGCTCCTCCAAGCCCGAATTCCCAGTGCACATCCGTGTCGATGGCAACCGCGAGGGGCTGCGCCTCGGTTCCACCACGAAAGTGAAGATCATTACGAAGAAGGATAAGAACGTCATCACCGTGCCGCTCTCCGCCATCTATGAAGAAAGCGGCAAGAAGAACGTCCTCGTCATCGACAACGGCACGATCCAGGCGCGCGAGGTCAAGGTCGCCAGCGAATCTGATTTCTCCGCCGCCATCTCCTCCGGTCTCAAGGAGGGCGAGACCGTCATCAGCCAGGCGGATACGCACAAGGACATGGTCGGCATGTCCGCCTCCGTCGATGGCTCCAATGCTGCGGAAGAGAACGCATGAGCCGCCTCATTGAGATGCGGGGAATCGTCAAACGCTTCAACGAGGGCCTCGACAGCGAGCTGACCGTCATCCCGGGCCTCGACTTCAGCGTGGAGGAGGGCGAGTTCGTGGCCGTCGTTGGCCAGTCCGGATCCGGCAAATCCACGCTGATGAACATCATCGGCTTGCTCGACCGTCCCACCTCCGGCGAATACCAGCTGGCAGGCGTGGATGCGCTGGCGCTTGGCGACGACAAACTAGCCTCCTTCCGCGGCCAAAAAATTGGTTTCATCTTCCAGAACTTCAACCTGATCGGCCGCATGTCCGCGCTGAAGAACGTGGAGATGCCCATGGTCTATGCGGGCGTTTCGGCCCACGAGCGCACCCAGCGCGCGGAAGAGCTTCTGGAGATGGTCGGTATGAGCGACCGCATGAACCACCTGCCCAATGAGCTCTCCGGTGGTCAGAAGCAGCGCGTGGCGGTGGCCCGCGCCTTGGCCAACCAGCCGGAGATTCTCCTAGCGGACGAGCCCACCGGCGCGCTGGATTCGCAGACCGGCCGCATGGTCATGGACCTCTTCCACGAACTGCACCGCACGCATGGAAAGACCATTTTGTTTATTACCCACAACCCGGAATTGGCTGATGAGTGCAGCCGCACCGTCACGATGAAGGACGGGGTGTTGTCATGAATTTTGCTGAATCCACCAAGATGGCGCTGACCAGCCTGCGCACCAACAAGATGCGCTCGGCGCTGACGCTCTTGGGCGTCATCATCGGCATCGCCGCGGTCATCGCCATCGTCACGCTCG
This sequence comes from Corynebacterium sp. HMSC076G08, assembly GCF_001811515.1. NCBI lineage: Bacteria > Bacillati > Actinomycetota > Actinomycetes > Mycobacteriales > Corynebacteriaceae > Corynebacterium > Corynebacterium sp. HMSC076G08. The sequence goes on from NZ_KV805031.1 coordinate 56,619, forward strand.
GCCACTCCTTGCAGGCTTCCGTGCAGAAAGACTTGGACAAGGTCGGCGCCAATAACTTCACCGTCCAGGTCAAGGAGCGCCCTGAGGAGGGCGAAGAGGAAGAAGCCGATGATCCCTTCATGGGCGGCGGCTTTGTCGAGGACGAGTCCTCCATGCTCACCCCGGACATGCTGGACCGCGCCAAGGAGGTCATGGGGGATCAGATCGCCGGCATCAATATCGGCGAATACAGCTCCTATTCCGGCACCCTCGTGGTCGAGGGCACGTCCGGGGAGGAGACTGCCAACCTCCTCGTCCGCCCGACCAACCCGGACTATGTCTCCGGCTCTTCCTATTCCATCGTGGCCGGGCGCTTCCTCAGCGAGGATGATATCGACTCCAGCCGGGCAGTAACGATGCTGGATAAGGAAACAGCCACCAAGCTTTTCGACGCCCCTGAAGACGCCATTGGCCAATACGTGAGCTTTGAAAGCCAGGAGGCCTCTCCTATTGAACTCGCCGTCATCGGTGTTTTTGAAGAACCGCAAACCGGCCCTCTTGTAGGCGGTGGCCCCAGCCAATCCGCCTTCGTTCCTTACCCGCTGGAGGCCGAGTTCTCCGATTCCCCCGGTGCCGGCACCGCGTTCAGCGAGGTCACCGTTCGCGGCAACCCGGACTTGGACAAGGCCGCGGTGGCCAGCAACTTGCAGCGCGTCTTCGATAGCTACTACGAGGACAACCCTGACTACATGGTGAAGGTGTCTGACTTCAGCGATGACCTCGCATCCTTGAACCAGATCTTCACCACGATGAGCTTGGTTCTCGCGGCCATCGGCGGCATCTCGCTGCTCGTCGGCGGCATCGGCGTGATGAACATTATGCTCATCACCGTCACCGAGCGCACCCGTGAGATTGGCATCCGTAAGGCGCTTGGCGCACGCCGCCGCGATATCCGCATCCAGTTCATCACGGAGGCCATCGTGGTCTGCCTCATCGGTGGTCTCATCGGCATCGCCATCGGCACCGCCGCCGGCATGGCGGGCGCGGCCGCCATCGGCTCACTCGTAGCGCCGCCGCTGTGGGCGGTCATCCTCTCGCTGCTCTTCTCGCTGGCTATTGGCCTCTTCTTTGGCTACTACCCCGCGGGCAAGGCCGCGAAGCTGGACCCGATTGAGGCACTGCGCTACGAATGATTCCACTCATCCTCCCGACTTATCAGGTATTCTAAAGCCCAAAAGTTCGGGGGGACTCCATCTTGGATAAGTGGTGCGTTTTGAGTTCTTCGCACCCCAATCCCCTCTTGCCGGTACTTCCACTATCAAGAGGCACTCATGAAACTCATACAGCAAGATCTAGGTCATTCTGAAGCAGAGACCATACTTAGCGCATTGCCGGTGCCTCGCCGAAACACCTACCTCCACTTGGCTAAACAACACGGAGGCACCGATACCGACATCGATATACTCGCAGCTTATCTTTACGTTTGGAATGGTTTCATGGCATCTGTTGTTGACAGAACAACTGGTGAAGTTGAGGTTCTCTTGCGTAACTTTATCGATTCAAGATTTAGAGAGTGGAACTCCTCACCTCCGAGAAATGGCTCACCAAACTGGTTGGAGCACCCAGAAGCGCCGCTGACTCAACTTGCGCTACCGGAAGGCCGCAGTCGGCTTGCGGACCTAGCGCATTGCGATAGCGCCTTCAGCCCACCGAGTCACGATGATTATGTTGCTGGTTTGACCTTCGGTATTTGGGTTCACCTACTACCTAAGCCTCACGCCGGAAACAAAAACCCACGAGTGGTTCTCTGGAATGAGGCTCTCGAACCACATGTTCACAAACTAAACCGAGTTGAATTCCAGCAGTACGCAATGCTGGTAAAAGACATGCGCAACCGAGCGACGCACCGTCGCCCTCTCATAAAAGACATACCCAAACTAGAGAAAACCCATCAATTCTCTATCGAGCTAGCTAAGGCCATAAATCCCAAAATGGGTGTCTGGATGCGCTCGGAACGGTGGATCCCTGAAGCGCTAAAGCAATTCCCGGCGAAATAAAAGATGGCCCCAGCGATGCTGGGGCCAGAGCCTATTTGCCTTGCGGCTTGATATCCAGAAGCCTACTACGCAAGTACACAGGCGTCCACCCACCGATATAATGATTCTTCTTCGTCGTCGTATGAAACGACGACGCCCCTAATGCACCACTTTCAGGCCCACGATCCCACCAATGATCATGGCGAGGAACAGCACCTTCCACACGGTTGCCGCCTCGTGCCCGGCGGCGAAGGAGTAAATGACGGTGACCACCGCGCCCACGCCGGCCCACACCGCGTAAGCGGTGCCCACGGGGATGGACTTCATGGCCCAGCCCAACCCGCCCATCGAAATGGCGCAGGCAACGAAAAAGACCACCGAGGGCCACAGCCGGCTGAAGCCCTCCGACTTATCCAGCGCCGCCGCCCACACGGCCTCGAAGGCGCCGGAGAAAATCAACACGCACCACGACATGGCCAGCCCTTTCTGGCCGTCTTGTCGCGTCACCGGGTACGGCTCCCTCGTCCGGGGCTCGCATGAATCGCAGCGAGCCTGCCCACAATAATGGCACACTGGGCGGCATGAAGATTGCATTCCTTGGTACTGGCCGCATGGGCACTGAGCTCGCCCGACACCTCCTCAAGAACCATGAGCTCACCGTGTGGAACCGCACCGCCGAGCGCGCGCAGCCGCTGGTCGATGCCGGCGCTACCCTCGCCGATTCCCCCACCGCCGCCGTAGAAGGCGCAGAGGTCATCATTACCTCGCTCTTTGGCCCCGATGACATCCGTGAGCGAGTCATTGACGCCAACCTCATCCCAGAGGGCGTGACCTGGATCGATACCACGACCGTCTCCCCCGATGCCGCCCGCGAATTCGCCGCCGCAGTCGACTCCTATGTCCACGCGCCCGTCGTTGGCTCGCTGGGCCCGGCGCGCGAGGGCAAGCTCGGCGCCTACGTGGGTACGCCTGACGACGATCGCCGCGAGCTCGCCATGACCATCGCCGAACACTGGGCGGATGAGAACAAGCTCATCGGCGTGGAATCCGCCGCCACCGCGGCGATTGGCAAGCTCCTGGCCAACCTAGCCCTCGCCGTTACCGCGGAGGGCGTACTGGAAGCACTCCACCTCGGCGAGTCCGAGGGCCTCGATTCCGAAGTCATCCTCGAGATGCTCGACATCACCGGTCTGGCCTTCATGAAGAACATGAAGGGCCCGTTCATCACCGGTGAGCGCAACACCACTCCGGGTGACTTCACCGTAGACGCCCTGTGCAAGGACGCCAAGCTCATGGAGATGACCGCCAACAAGCCGCTGCCTGCAGTGGCCGCCGCCATCGAGCGCTTTGAGGAGCAGCAGGCCATGGGCCACGGCGACCAGGACTTCTCCTCCATCTTCGTCTTCCGCAACAAGGGCTAGGCCCGAGCGTTTAGACGGCCCGCTTTCCGACGAGCCCGCGCAGCACCTCCTCCAGCTGCGTGTTATCCCCCGTGTCCTGGCTGTGAAAGCGCGCGGCAATAAACTCCGCGCGTACGCGGCTATCACTCGCTAGCCGCTCCACATTAAGTTGGTATCCTGCCGCCGTAACCAGCGCGTCAAAGAACACCGTCTGTGTGCGGGTGTTGCCTTCTCTAAAGCTGTGCACCACATTGAGCTCGCCCCACAGCTCCGCCAGCTTGGCCACAAACTCATCAATCTCTAGGCCGCGCAGAAAATCATCCTTCGCCAGCCCCGCAAACAACTTCTCTGCTGCCTTCGTCATTTCCGGCCCCGCCGGATAGTAGGCATGCCCAGCCTTAATCATGAACTGGTCTGTAGGGGCAGTCCGCTCTTCACCCGCCCATTCATACACATCCTGAAAAAGATGTCGATGTATGTCCTTGAAGTGCGCGTAGTCAAAAGCACCTTCCAGAGGAACTATGTAAAGCTGAGCAATTCGAGCGTTGACGGCAACGGTTTCAAGATGATTCAGTCGTTCTAAGTCTGGCTCCCCAAAGGGATGTTCCTCACTTAAGAAGAGATTGCGCAGAGTCCTCGTACCTGGAATGTAGTAGTCATCCCAATTCTTTTGTCTCATCCCCCGATTCCTCCCATAACTTAATTGAGCTGGGACTTAGCCTTCGTGATAGCTTCATCGACCGTCATCTCTCCTGAAGCGACGGCACGGACAAGCGCTTCCTGCTCCGCATCCATATCGTGCCCAGCCAACAGCGATACCCCCTTGGCAAACGTCACGCTATCTTCAACGCTCTTCCCTGTTCCTACTGTGCTTGTCATGTGGGTATCCTCCCGAGTTTTCAACTACATTTTCTCTCATTTTAGCAGCTCACAACACCAATCCCAAGGGCGCTTCCCATCTCGAGAACAACGTTCAGGGCGTGCATTTTGCTAAACTTCATCAATAAGTTTTGACTATTGTCAGCCGCCCAATGCAAGGAGTTCGCCGCCCACCAATGCTTTCCATCGACGCCGATTATGGGCATTCCACGCCCCTTGGACATCTTGAGAAGGACTTCGCCCCCGGCCGCATCTATGGCCTCGCTGGGCCCAACGGTTCAGGTAAATCCACGTTACTTGCCACGCTCGGCGGTGAGCTTGCGCCTCTCGAAGGCTCAGTGGAGTGCGACGGCCGTCCCGTCGGCACGAAGGAGCAGCCGGGTGCTGTGATTACGGTAGCCGAGCCGGTTTTTCTCCCCGACCTCACCGTGGGCGAGCACCTGGACTTGATAGGGAAGGCGGCAGGGGTGGACGTCGCCAAGCTCTGCGAGCTCTGGGCGCTTGAGCCTCTCCTTCCACACCCTGCCTCGCGCCTGTCCTCGGGCCAGCGCCAGCGCGTGTTTCTGGCTGCCCAGCTGTACCAGCCGGCGCGTGCTTTGCTTATCGACGAGCCCGAGCGCCACCTCGACGCCACCTGGACCGAGTTCCTCGCAAGCGAATTGCGCTACCTAGCCGACGAGGAGAATCGCTGCATCGTCGTGGCCTCACATTCCGACACCATCACCCAAGCCTGCGACGAGGTGGTGCAGCTGTGATGCGCACGCTATCCCGGCTAGGTGATGGCATTTGGTATCTCATCCTCGCCGGCATCGTCTTCGGCTTCGGTTATACAGTCTGGCAAGAAGTCGGCGCAGTCCTGCCTATCATCCCGGCGCGCATCACTCTGACTGGTGTCGCTCCTATTGCCGGCATCGTGGGACTGCTCGCGCTTATGGTGCTCACCGAGGTTCTCTATCCTCTGCGCGCACTGTCGCGGGAACGCTGGGTCTACGTCGATCGCCCGCGCGGCAGGCTCCGGGGTACAGACTGGATCACGTGGGCGCAGCTGGTCGGCTTCGGGGTGTTGGGGTTCGGCATCTGCGTGTCCACCGGGCTATCCCCGTGGTTCGCGCTTGTGGTGCCAGCCCTGCGTTTCGTCGTGGGGTGGCGCTCGTTCACGCTGGCTTCGCTTCTCAGCGCTGGGCGCACGCGCCTGGTCGGTGGATCTGGCCTTGGCCTGCTTGATTCGGAGGTCACCTCTGATGCCATTGCGAGCCAGTCCGCGTGGATTCCTCGTCGCGCCCATGCGCCCTCCACGTTGACGGGCCTCTTCTTCCGTCGTCTGGGACGACGATGGTACATCGGCGTCGGTGCGCTCGCGGCCCTCGGCTTGACGTTGGGGTTCGCCCCACAGCTCGGGGCGCTGGCTATCGTCGGATTCATGTCCGCGTGGAGTCTCGTCGGCGCGGCGGTTGGGCGCGCCGCCTCCTTCGGCCGCGTCAGCGACGATGCATGGCCCGACTGGGGCCTTCCCCTTATCGCTTCTGTGGGCACGGCGCTCCTTGGTGCCGGTGTCCTCCTCTTGGTGTGGAAGCTCTCCGCCATCGCAGTGGCGCTCATCATCGCCGGTCTTAGCTGGGCGTCGTTTAAGCGTTCCCGCCCGGCACAGGTAGACAGCATGTCCATGCTGGACAGCGGCGGCTTCGGCGTCTCCTTCTCCCCCGAGGTGCTGCACTACATTGCCCGCGGCGCTCTCGGCCTTGGCGTGGCGGCCCTTGCGCTGGGGTATTAGCCGGGGCTAGTCTTTCAGGCATGAAGATTCATTCCTAATTCGACGTCACTCTTTTACGCGACTTACTCGAAGGTGGATTTCTTCATGCCTATTTCTTTTTCTCATCTCACCGTCACCTGGCCCGACGGCACCCCTTGTTTCACGGACCTCACCGGAACGTTTTCCTCCCACTTCACAGGCTTGGTTGGGGCGAATGGCTCCGGAAAATCAACACTTGCCAAGGTGCTTGCAGGCCTCATTTCTCCCAGTTCGGGAACGGTATCCGCGGGCACAGTCAGCTATGTCGACCAGGATTTAGACCTCCACACGTCTGACACCATCGCCGATGTTTTTGGCGCAACAGAGATCCTCAGTGCCATTGCCCGCATTGAGGCTGGCGACTACTCGGAAGAACTCGCCGCCACTGTTGGTGAGAAGTGGGACTTAGCAGAACGCATCGAGGCGGCTCTCAACGCTGCGGGTATTCCCTTCCCCTTAGAGCGCACCATCGGAACACTGTCTGGCGGTGAAGCCGTGACCGTGGCTCTGACCGCCGCCTTCTTCCGCAAGCCGGATTTCCTCATCCTCGACGAGCCCACCAACAACCTGGACTCCCCATCACGCCAGCGCCTGCTCGAGCTCATTCGCACCGCACCGATGCCGGTTCTCGTCGTCTCACACGACCGCGAGCTCCTCGCGTACGCGGATAGCATCGCGGAGCTCTACCACGGAACACTTCGCGAGTTCGAGGGAAACTACTCCTCCTACCGCGCAGCGATTGATGCTGAGCAGGATTCCGCGCAGGCCAAGGTCCGGGAGACTAAGGCTGAGCACCGCAAACAAATCCGCGAGCGCGCCGCTATGCAGACCCGCATCGCCCGCGATGCCCGCCGCGGCAAGAACTTCGCCGCCTCGAAGCGCAAACCCGGCATGGCCATGGGCTTAGACAAGAACCGTTCCGAGCGCTCGGCCGCTGGGCGCTCCCAACAGGCCAACGATGCAGTGGCTGCCGCCCAGTCGGCGCACGACAAGGCGCAGCGCGCGCTTCGCGACGACACCCAGGTCCACATCGATCTCCCCGGCACTGAGCTGCCCGCGGGCACCCGCGTGCTGGTCAGCGATCTGCTGAGTATTACTGGCCCCGAGCGTGTTCGCCTCGCCGGGCCAAACGGCAGCGGCAAGACCACCTTCCTCAACCGCATCGCCCGCGGAGACGTCGAGTACGCGCTGCCCTGCGGGTACATCCGCCAACGCATCGTCTTGCCCGCGGAGAAATCGGTGTTCGACATCGTGCGGGAGGCCAATCCCAACGCGGACCCGCAGTTCCTGCGCGACCAGCTGGCGCAAATGCTCTTTGTCAACGACAAGATCCACCAGCCCGTGGGCCAGCTTTCTGGTGGCGAGCGCTTCCGCGTCGAAATCGCCCGCGTCCTGCTCAACGATCCGGCCCCGCGCTTCCTACTTCTCGACGAACCGACGAACAACCTCGATATCCCCACCACCGATTGGCTGATTGAGGTGCTTACGAGTTACCACGGGGCATTCATCCTGGTCAGCCACGATGAGCACGTGTGCGAACAGCTCAATCTGACGCGCACCGTTCACGTGGCCCCATAAACTGAAACCTCTCTAGCGCCCGCCCTCTTTTCGTTGTACAGTTTCTTGTACAAGAAAGGAGAGAGCTTATGAAAACCATGTCCTACTCGGAATCGCGAGCAAGATACGCCGAGGTCCTACAGTCAGTCGTTGATGACCGTGAAGAAGTCATCATTACTCGCAATGGTCATGAGTCTGCAGTCATCGTCTCCTTAGATGACTACAATTCTCTTCGCGAAACCGCTTACCTTCTGCGTTCCCCTCGCAATGCCCAGCGCCTGCTTGACTCCATCGAGAGTCTCAACGCCGGGGAAGCAACGGAGCACGAGCTCGTTGAGGAAGATTAAGCTTCATGATTCTTTCGTGGACAGAGGAAGCATGGGAGGACTACCTCTGGTGGCAAGCTCACAACAAGAAGATCCTCAAGAGAATCAATAGCCTCATTAAAGACATTGCACGAAACGGCAATGAAGGGATAGGAAAGCCCGAACCACTCAAGTTCGAGTTGGCCGGGTTCTGGTCTCGGCGAATTACCGAAGAGCACCGACTGATCTATCGCATTAAGGGCGCGACCATCGAGATTGCTGGGTGCAGATACCACTACTAGCTAGCGTCAACTTCCCGTATCGCCTCTGCCTAAAAGGCATCTGGCAAAAGGCATCAGTCATAAGGCGTTTTCACGGCCAAAAACGCCTTTTATGCTTGACAAATGGAGTTTTTAGACCCAAAGATGCCTTTTATCAGACGCCTTTTGCGGGGCGCCTTTTGCGAGGCGCCAAAAGGCAGGCGCCGACAGCGAGCTAGCTGACGAGTGCTTGCGCGGCAGCGCGGGCGCCGGCAATAACGGCGGGCACGCCGACTCCATCAGCCCAGGCGCCGGCGGTGGCGATACCGGGGACGTCGGCAAGCTTGGCGCGGACCGCGGCAACGGTGGCCAGATGCTTTTCGTCATAGCGGGGGATGCCGCCGAACCAGCGCTGCGTGTAGATCTCCTCCACGCCGGCGGCGCGGCCGTCGAAGCCTGTGATCTTCTGCAGGTCATCGAGGGCGTAGTCCACCAGGTCATCCTCCTCCGCGCGCACGAGGGCGTCATCGCCGAAGCGGCCGAAGGAGGCGCGCACGAGGAAGCCCTCGCGCTCGTTCAGGTGCGGCCACTTATTAGAGGAGAGAGTGAAGGCCTTGGCGCGCAGGTCAGGCTCATCGGAGGCGACGAGGATGCCGGTGGCCTCCGGAAGGGAGTTGCCCTCCGGATCCGTGGCGGAGGCGAAATTGAAGCCGACAACCACAGAGGAAGCCAGCTGGACGGTGGACAGCTCCTGGGCGGCCTCGGGGGCTACGGCCTTGAGCAGGCGCGCGGTGGTCGGTGCCGGGGTGGCAAAGAGCACGCGGTCGAAGGGGCCGATAGCCCCCGGCGCGCCCTTGACCTCGAAGGCATCGCCCTTGCGCGTCACGCCGGAGACGAAGGTGTCCAGGTGGATCTGCGCACCGGACTTGTCAGCCAGGGCCTCGTAAAGCTCGGCGTAGCCGCCCTTGAAGGTTCCAAAGACGGAGCCTTCGGCCGGGCTGCGGCCGGACTCGATCTGCTTGATTGCGGCCGACAGCGTGACGGGGCCGTCCTTCGCCAGTGTGTCCAGCGTGGCCGCCAGGTGCGGAACCGTGGCGCGCAGGCCTAGGTCGTCGGCCGTACAGGAGTACACACCGCCGAGCAGCGCGGAGACCACGTGGTCCACCACGTCATCGCCGTACTGCTGGCGAACGAGCTGACCCACGGAGACATCCCCGCCGATCTCCCACTCGAAGGGCTGCTCGTTGGTGATGCGCTCGTTGGTCGCCTCGGAGAAGAAGTCCTGCGGCTCGGAAGGAATACCCATGACCCCGCCCTGCGGCAGGAAGTGCAGCTCGCCGCCGGTGTACACGCGCGGGCGCAACTCCGGATTGGGCTCCACAAAGGAATCCTGCAGGCCGAGCTCCGTGAAGAAGTCCACGGCGTCCTGGCGGCGGCGGATGAAGGCCTCCGCGCCCATGTCCGTCGGACCGCCGTTGAAGGCCACGGTGTGCAGCTTGCCGCCGATGCGATCCGCTGCTTCAAAGACGAAGATGTCGTGGGAGCCCTCAGTGTTCTGCTTGATTTCCCATGCCGCGGTGAGGCCCGCGAGGCCCGCACCGATGATCGCGATCTTCATTTAGCCCTCCTCGTGGATGATGGCGACGGCACGGGTAATGGCCTCCGCCTCCGTGGTCGGCAGCACGCCGTGGCCAAGGTTCCAGATGTGTCCACGCAGGTTGCCTGCCGCGCGGGCGGCATCTATTTCTGCCTTGATGGCGCGTACTTCCTTGCGCACCGCATCCTCGCCGGCGAACAGCAGGGCTGGGTCGAGGTTGCCCTGGAGAATGTCCGCGTTGACGCGGGCCGCGGCGGCATCCATGCTCACGCGGTAGTCCACGCCCATGACCTCAGAACCGGCCTCCGACATCGCGCCGAGCAGCTCGCCAGTCCCCACGCCGAAGTGAATGCGCGGCACGCGGCCTTCTGCGACCTTAAGGATCTGCTCCGAATAAGGCAGCACGAACTCGCGGTAATCGCGCTCATTGAGGTAACCCGCCCAGGAATCGAAGAGCTGCATGGCGTCGATGCCGGCATCCAGCTGGAGCTCCAAGAAAGAAATGATCGTCGGGGTCAGGCGCTCCATGAGCTGGTGCCAGGTCTCCGGATCGGAATGCATGAGCGCCTTGGTACGCTCGTGGTTCTTCGAGGGGCCGCCCTCAATGAGGTAGCTGGCCAAGGTGAAGGGTGCGCCGACGAAGCCGATGAGGGCCTGCTTGTCGGTGAGCTCGCTCAGAATGATCTCAATGCCTTGGCGGACCTCGGGCACATCCACGTCGAGGATAGGCAGGTTGTCCACGTCCTCCGTGGTGCGCACGGGTGCATCCATGACGGGGCCGCGGCCGGGGACGATCTCCACGCCAACGCCCGCGGCTTTGAGCGGGACGACGATATCGCTGAACAAGATGGCGCCGTCGACATCGTGGCGGCGCACCGGCTGCAGGGTGATCTCCGCGAGGAGCTCCGGCATGAAACAGGAATCCAGCATGCTGATTCCCTCGCGCACCTTGCGGTACTCCGGCAAAGAGCGCCCCGCCTGGCGCATGAACCAGACGGGCGGGCGGGACGGCGTGTGGCCAGTAGCGGCAGCAATCAGCGGCGCATCAGACAGTCGAGACATACCGTCCATTATGAATCAAAAGTTGGAGTAGGTGCCAATCAGGAGTTTTGAACGCGGCGGGCCTTAATGAAAGCCGTCGAATTCGGGTGAAAGAGGAAGAAGATGGCCACCATGAGCACCATGGGAATGAGCAACAGGAGCAACCCACCGACGCCCGCGATCAGCGCCGCAATGCTGACGAACATGGTGTAGGCAGAAACTGCGGTGATGATCCGGCGCGCCCATACCGAGCCGCTTGCCAGCTGCGCGGAACAGGCCGCAATAATCACGGCGCCCACCACATTGGAGATGGCCGCGAAACGTGTGTTGAAGCGGATATAGTCCACTTGTTCCGGGCTGAGCTGGGTGTTCGTCACCGATGTATAGGAGCCAAAAAGCCCCACCATCCCGGCGGTCAGCATGACAACGGCGGCAACCACGCAGACCCAGTAGGCAATGCGCAGCTGCGAAGGCCAGGTGGAAAAGTCTTGCTCGCCCTGCTTCTTGGGGCGGCGTGGGCGGCGGTTATAGTCCGCGGGACCGGGGCGCTCGCTCATCGCTTGCCGTCCTTGCTGTCCTCTTTCTCCCTGTCCTTCTCTTTATTATCTTTATTCTTCTTCTCGCGCTCCTCCAGGTTTTCTTGGCGGCGCTGTTCCTCCATCTCCTTGCGCATCTGGCGCAGCTGCTCCATCTCGCCGGTGTACTCGAGCACCTCTTCCTTGGTGGAGAACATCAAGCCCATAACGGCCGCCACGCCGACGAGGATTTGCACGGCACCATCGAGCAGGAATAACCAGTCCGGCACGCTCGCCCCGGCGGGACTACTAATGAAAACGATGAGCACGCGGAGAGCAAAGTAGAGGGAAAAGGCGAACCACAGGCGCCGGCCAGTACCGGCTGCCTTGGAGTTCTTGTGGATAAAGCCCAGCATGATGCCCAGCAACACGACAATGGCGAGTGAAATCAGCGAGCTGAACGCCACCGAGCCATAACCCACGAGCTGCACAAAGGCATCGCTGACGTCCTGCCCGGACTTCTCCGCCGCAGACTCCGCGGTCTTGCGGGCCTGGGCAAAGAGCTCATCGCGGTTCAGCAAGGTGAGCACGATACTTAAGACCAGGTGCACCACCTCGAGCACCAGGGCAACGGTCCACACCTTGAGCATGAGGGAGACGGCTTCGGTGCGCTTGGCGTGCTCCTTATCCGGCTCCTTATTCTGCTCCGTCGGCTTGTGTGCCGACGAAGCCGTGTTCGGGCTGAACGTCACGATTCTCCTTTTACTTGAGCAAGCGGGCGGCGTCCGTGGCGAAGTAGGTCAGGATCTGGTCCGCGCCCGCGCGCTTGAACGCGGTCAAGGACTCCAGCATAACGGCCTCGCCATCGATCCACCCGTTCTGGGAGGCGGCCTGAATCATGGCGTACTCGCCGGAGACCTGGTACACGGCTACCGGAACAGAGGAGCGCTCCACCGCACCGGCCAACACGTCGAGGTACGGCAGGCCAGGCTTCACCATGACGATGTCCGCGCCTTCCTCGATGTCCAGGTCCACTTCCAGCATGGACTCGCGGAAGTTGCGCGGGTCCTGCTGGTAGGTGCGGCGGTCGCCCTCTAGGGAGGAACCCACGGCATCACGAAAGGGGCCGAAGAAGGCCGAGGCGTACTTGGCCGAGTAGGCCATGATGGCGACATCCTCGTGGCCAGCCTCATCGAGGGCCTCGCGGATGGCAGCGATCTGGCCATCCATCATGCCGGAGGGGCTGACCATGTGCGCACCGGCGCGGGCCTGGGAGCGGGCCATATCCTGGTAGAGCTCCACGGTTTCATCGTTGAGCACGCGGCCCTGGTCATCGACCACGCCGCAGTGGCCGTGGGAGGTGAACTCGTCGAGGCAGGTATCCGCCATGACGATGAGGTCATCGCCGAATTCCTGACGCAGCTCCGCAATCGCCACGTTGAGGATGCCCTGCGGGTCCCAGGCCACGGAGCCGGTCGCGTCCTTATCCTCTTCGCGCGGCACGCCGAAGAGGTCAACGCAGGTCACGCCCGCATCGAGGGCCTCGTGCGCGGCACGCTTGAGGGAATCCAGGCTGTGCTGCTGCACGCCCGGCATGGAGGGGATATCACGGGGTTCGTTCAGACCGTCGACCACGAACATCGGGAGGATGAGGTCGGAGGGGCGCAGCGAGGTTTCCGCAACCAAATCCCTAAAAGCCGGGTTCTGACGTAGGCGGCGGGGGCGGCGAGCAATGCTCATGAGTAAAAACTCTCCTTTGAGCTACGAGAAAATTGAACTACCTTCTCGACTCTAGTCGCCCCTCTCCTGCCCGCCCAGAAGCGGTCTACGCCGTCTTCTTGCGCGAGCGGCGCTTCTTGCGCGGAGCAGGAAGGTTGCCGGCAGCGCGCAGGGCCGCGACGTGGTCAGCGAGGGCGTCGACAAGCATCGGCACGTCCGCGACCTCCGGGACCACGTCCACGCGCAGGCCCACTTCCTCGGCCGCCGCCTTGGTGGAGGGGCCGATGCAGGCGATGATGGTGCGGGCATGCGGCTTGCCGGCAATGCCGACGAGGTTGCGTACCGTCGACGGCGAGGTAAAGGCCACGGCGTCGAAACCGCCAGTCTTGATCATGTCGCGGATCTCCGCGGCCGGCGGGGCCGCACGAACGGTACGGTAGGCCACGACATCATCGACTTCCCAGCCCAAGTCCAGCAGGCCAGTCACCAGCGCCTCGCCTGCAATATCGGCGCGCGGCAGCAGCACACGCCCCACAGCGTCGATGTCTTCAACATAGTTTGGGAAAACCTCGACGAGACCCTCGGCGTTCTGCTTCGTTGCCGGCGGCAGCAGCTCCGGGACCATGCCCTTAGAGCGAATCGCATCGGCGGTCTTCTGCCCCACCGCGGCGAGGTGCACGCCGGCGAAATCGCGGGCATCGAGGCCGAGTTCCGCAATCTTCTTCCACACCGCGCTCACCGCATTGACGGAGGTGAACACGACCCACTTGTAGCGGCCTTCGACGATACCCTTGATGGCGCGATCCATCTGCGCCGGATTGCGTGGCGGTTCCACGGAGATGGTGGGCACCGACTGCGGGATAGCGCCGTGACCAGCCAGACGGGCGCTCATCGCCGCGGCCTGCTCCTTCGTGCGCGGCACCAGCACGCGCCAGCCATAGAGCGAACGGTTCTCCCACCAGGAGTACTTCGAGCGATCATCAAAGCTGCGACCCAGCGTGACCACGAGCTCGCCCGGCAGCTCAGCATCAAGTTTGCCCAGCGTGCCCAGCGTGGTCTCGTGGGTGCGCTGCAGGCGCGTGGTGCCGTGAACGGTGACATATGCTTCCGTCTCCGCGGGCATTCCGCGCTCCACCAACTCGGCGGAAATGACCGGCAGGTCATCCGCCGTGGCCTGCAAAACCAGCGGCTGCGTCGCGGTGGCCAGCGCGTCCCAGTCCGCCCCTTGCGTGATATCAGCCTCGGTGTACGTGGCACCGAGAGCAATGCCCGCAAAGGAGGGAACCGTCGAAGGCAGAGACATGCCCGGAACCACCTGGAATTCCATGCCTGCGTTGGCCACGGCGGTAATCTCCGCCTTGATGGATTCGCGGTTGAGCGGGTTACCGGTAACCAGGCGGATCACGTCGTGGCCCTCGGCGCGCTCGAGCGCGTTACGCAGTTGCTTGACGACGTCCCCCTCGACCTCCTCAAAGACCGCCGCCGTCGGCGGTGCTGGGCGCGGCGGCTTGCGGCGCGCGCCCGCTTCCTTGGCCGCGGCGCAGATGCGCTCGTACTCTTCCTCGGCGGCGTCGAGAAGCTCCTGCGGAACCGGCACCTGCTGCGCCACCATGTCGCGCACGCCCTGCGAAACCCCCGCGTCGGTGACAACGTTAGCGGTGGTCTCCAGAACCTCGCGGGCGCGGACGGTCAGCAGATCAGGATTACCTGGGCCGGCACCGACGAAGACGACTTTGCCCAGATCAGACTTACCCAGCTCAGGCTGGGTATCCGGCACGGCATTGCTCATAAGGTTCTTTTCTAGTTTGTGGGTTCCGAGTGCCCCGGCGCCGAAGCGTGGCAGGCGCGGGATGGAGATAAGAAAGCCCCTCACTCGCGAGTTAAGGGGCCCTTAATCATTGCTCTCAATGATCGTGTGCTAGATACACACTAAAGGAAAAGGCCCGAAACCAAAAATCTACGTGCGATTACTCCGCTGCCAGTAGGTCTGCAGCTCCCTGCGCGAAGAGCTCCTTGGAGACCGCGCGCCCCAATTCTTCAGCCTCGTCCGCTGTTCCCTGAGCCTGAGCGATGAGCTGGCGGGAGCCGTCGAGAGCGAAGACCCCACCGCGCACGACAAGCTGATCGCCCTCCCAGTGGGAGGTAGCGGCCACCGGCGCGGTGCAACCGGCCTCCAGTTGGGAAAGTACGGTGCGCTCGGCGCGGGTGGCGGCGGTAGCGGGGGCGTCGGCAAGCAGGGCGATGGCCTTCGCCGCCTCGGTCCCCTTGACCGCCTCGATGGCCAGGGCACCCTGCGCGGGCGCGGGCATGAAGATCTCCGGATCGAAGACCTCGGTGGCGCGATCCGCGTAACCCGCGCGCACGAGGCCGGCGTAGGCCAAGAGGACGGCGTCGAGCTCGCCGCTGGTGACCTTGCCCATCCGGGTATCAATATTGCCGCGCAGCGGACGGATGTCCAGGTCTGGGCGTATCGCGCGCAGCTGGCTGATGCGGCGCGGGGCAGACGTACCCACGCGCGCGCCCTCCGGCAGTTCCTTGAGGGTCAGGCCATCGCGGGCAATAAGTGCTTCGCGCACGTCCTGGCGCTGCGGAACCACGAGGTCGAAGCGCTCGTCGGCAGCCGTGGGCAGGTCCTTAAAAGAGTGCACTGCGATCTCGCACTCGCCGCGGGCGACGGCCTCACGCAGGGCCTGGGTAAACACGCCCACGCCGATGCGCTCCACGGGAGCCATATTGACGTCACCCTGCGTGGTGACGATGTGCAGCTCAGCCTCATAGCCTTCCTCTTGCAGCCACTCTTGCACGTGGCCCGACTGAGTCGTGGCCAGGAGGGATCCTCGGGTACCGATCTTCAACATCTATGCGTCCTTTTCTTCCTTAGTGCTTTCCGCGGCTTCCATCTGCGCGGCGTCCGGCAGCTCCGCCACGTCCACGGCGACGCCGCTGCCCTCCAGGTGGAGTCCAAAAAGCTCCTGCAGTGCGGTCTCGTGGCTCACGGTGCCAGAGTTCGCCGCGAGCTGCTTCGCGCGGACCGTGGGCTCGTGCAGCAGCTTATCCGCAACGCGCTTGAGGGCGCGATTGATATCTCCCATCTGGCGCTCATCCAGCTCCGGGTGCTTCTGCTCCAGCCGCGCTACCTCGCACTGGACCAGGTTCGCGGCCCGCTTGCGCAGAGCTGAGACCGCCGGGACGACGTCGCGGACGCGTTGCTCAGAGGCATAGGCTTCCAGCTCTTCGCTGACGATGCGCCGCGCCTGCGCGTGCGGGCTGGTACCGGCGGCCAGGTCGGTATCGGCTGCCTGCAGGGAGTTGCTGAGCCTCTCGATGTTGACCAGATCGACTCCCTCGACCTCTGCCACAGCGTCATCAATATCGCGCGGCAGAGAGAGATCCACGAGCATCAGCTCGCGGTCGGCTACGTGATAGCGCTCGACGTCGGCCGCCGTAATAGTGAAGCCCTGGGCTCCCGTGGCGGAAATTGCCACGTCCACATCGCGCAGGGCCTGGGCGCGCTCCGAGAAGTCGATAACGTCCGCGTACACGCCCGCCTCATGGGCATGCTGTGCCACGCGCTCCGCACGGGCAATGGTGCGGTTCGCGATAATTAGCTGCGCACCCAGGCGCCCCGCGTGCGTTGCCGCGAGCGAGGCCATCGCGCCTGCGCCCAAGATGAGCACGCGCTTGCCCGCGAGATCTTCCCTGCCCATGCGGCTCAGCGCCTGATCAAAAGCAAAGGAGACCATGGAGGAGCCCGCCTCATCGATCTCGGTTTCGGAATGCACCCGCTTGCCGGTGCGCAGCGCGGACTGCGCCAGCGCATGGATGCGCGGGCCGACGGTTCCTTGCTCCGAAGCAAACTGGTAGGCGGTGCGCACCTGGCCGATGATCTGCTGCTCCCCTACCACCATCGAGTCCAAGCCTGAGGCCACCATCATGAGGTGCTCAGCGACGGCGTCGGCATAGCGCACATAGAGATAGGAGCGCAGCTTCTCCTCCTCCACCCCGGAAACGTCAGCGAGGTTGCGCACGACATCCTGGACCCCGGTGTGGAAAGAGTTGGTGACGGTGTATACCTCGAGGCGGTTGCAGGTGGAGATAATCATCGCCTCGCTCAGCGAGCCCGCCGACACCATGGCCCGGCAAGTGTCATTCTGCACGGTCTCGTCCATGCTCAGCTTTTCCAGCAGCGCCACCGGCGCCGACTGATGCGACATGCCCACGACGAGCACACTCATGCACAACCCTCCAGTTTTGCATCATCCCTTTGGATGACATAGATCATCCAAAAGACTACTAGTTGTCATCTCGTTTCCGAAACTCACGGAAGTGCCCACAGAAAGCTAGTCCGCCAGCGCCTGCGCTAGCTCCTCATTGTCCACTTCCCAGCAGGAGAATTCCTCTCCATCAATAACCACAACAGGAACGCGATCGCCGTATTCCATGGCCAGCTCCGCATCCTCATCGACGTTGCACACTTTAAGCTCTGCCCCAGCGTGACGGACCACCGGGGTAATCTGCTCCAGAACGCGCGCGCAGGAGCCGCACGTGGTACGCACCATCAGTTCGACGACGTGGGACATAAAGCTCTCCTCGGTAGGACGTAGAACGTTTCGCGGTTTACTATGGACACGTTAGTCCGCCCACCCTATGAAAGCTGAACGCGTGCCCCTCCCGCTCCCTCCTGGTATGCCCGATTCTCCCCGCGAGTTCCTTGCCAATTGGACCGCTAGCAGGGGAAACTTGCGCAATTTCCTGGAGCAACAGGCTTTCGCCCCGCTCGGCGAAGAGCACCAGCGTACGGCCGGTGAGGCGTCGGCAGCCGCCGCCGTGGAGCACCTCTTCGGCATCGACCTGGATGCCTTCTCCTCTGGCATCGATTCCGTCCAGGGTTCCTTCGAATCGGCGGGGTCGCGCTCCATAACCGAGCCCGACCCAGACATCCCCCAAGACGCCGGCGCTGCAGCCTTCTTTGATGTGGACAACACCTTGGTCCAAGGGTCCTCGCTCGTGTCCTTTGCCTTGGGCCTCGCGCGGCGTCGCTACTTCAAGCTCTCAGAAATTCTGCCCATTGCCTGGAAGCAGCTCAAGTTCCGCATTTCCGGATCGGAGAATGCCGCCGACGTGGCTGCTGGGCGCGTGCAGGCGCTCGAGTTCGTCAAGGGCCGCTCGGTAGATGAGATGGTGGCCTTGTGCGAGAGCATCGTGGACCAATCGATGGCCCGGAAGGCCTACCCGGGCACGAAGCAGCTGGCGCAGATGCACCTCGACGCCGGCCAGCAGGTGTGGCTGGTCACCGCCACCCCCGTGCAGCTGGCGCAGATTCTGGCGCAGCGCTTCGGTTTCACGGGCGCGCTCGGCACCGTGGCGGAGGTGAAAGATGGTCGCTTCACCGGCCGCCTCGTCGGCGATATCCTCCACGGCCCAGGTAAAAAGCACGCCGTGGCAGCGCTGGCCACCTTGGAGAACCTCGACCTTGAGCGTTGCACTGCCTACTCCGACAGCGCCAACGATGTCCCGATGCTCTCCATGGTGGGGACCCCCGTGGCCATTAACCCGGATTCCAAGTTGCGCGATATCGCCGAAGAAAAAGGCTGGCTCATCCGCGACTACCGCTCGGTACGCAAGGCCGTGCGCACCTACGGCCTCCCGGCACTCGCCACCGCGCTCTTCTCCTATGGCAGCTGGCGGTTCGTGCGCCGCTAACTGCTGTTTTGAGCCTTAGTGCGCAGCATGTCCATGCACATGACCGCACCAATCAACCCTGCATGCTGCTGCGGGTCGAGCCCCGGCGCGATGCTGAGGCGGTAGGTATTCTTACCGGCTAGGAACCTGCCCACGCCTCCCCACTCGTTGCGCACCTCTGCCAGCGGCTGCCCCTGGCTGGTAATCGTGATATTCCAATCCCAGACATCGCCTTCAATCTCGATCTCCGGAAAGCCCTCCATCTCCAAGCTCAGGCGCGTCTTGAACATGGCAAACTGCTTGGTCACGATCGCCATGGGCTTCTCGACGCCCGGCAGATACACCTCATAGGTATCCCGCACGAAGTTGGGCGGATCCTTGATCACCATGAGCGGCTGTTGCGGGTTTCCCTGCTCATCCGTGAAGGCGACTTCGAGGCTGCGGGAGGAGTTGAAGAACATGTCCTTCAGGCTCGTCGACTGCAGAATCGTCCCGACGGGCACGCCCTCGTCATCGGCGATCAGGAATTCATCCTGCATGAAGGACTTGGTCTGCGAAATAACCAGGCTGTTAAGAGTGAGGAGTCGAGGCAACATAGTTCGCTATTTTACGTACGCGATGAGCTCCTGTGGGGTGAGAAGGATGGCACTCCCCACTCGGTGTATAGCGACAAATACAGGCTCCATAACCCCCTCCCAGATATCCCAATAATGCCAGGTAGAGATAGATGTCCGGGGCATATTTTATAGTGCGTTTAGAACATATCATCGACACGTCAATCTCGGGGGATACCGTGAATACCGCCACCCAAACCGCCTACTTTTCCCATATGAACCCTGACTGCGCCCTCGCCGTGGAGCGCAGCGCCGCTCGCCGTGCAGACTACCGCTCGTGGGTAGCCGCCATGCCAGACCTCGATGAGGATTTCGGGGTCGCGTGCCAGAGGCTCGTCGCCAAGCTTGGCGTCGGGGACTACACCGTTAGTGAATGCTGTCTAGCCGTGCACCGCCTCACGGAGCTACCGCAGGTCAAGGCCCTACAAGACAGCCAGTTCTTGCTCGATATGAAAGCGCTCATCACCATCGACCGCACCTTGACCAAGCTGGGCGCGCTGCCTGCGGAAACACTCGCGCTTATCGACGACGCCCTTGTCACCTTCTTCACCCCTACCTCACCGAACCAGGTCTTTCCCACCCCGGCGCAGATTGGGCGCAAGGTGCGCGATATCTGCAAGAGCATCAACAAGTCCTTTTCCTTCCGCGATTCCCCGAAGAAGGACTCATATACTTTTACCGATACTGGCGAGCGCGGCATCCTCGAGCTCAATACCGATAGCGCCACGGGCATGATTTTGGATGGCTACATCAAGCAGGCAGCAAAGGAAAACGGCCTTTCACAGGCCGATGCCCTGAAGAAGCTCATCGCCGGCAGTATCTCTCCGCCCGCGACCGTCATTCTGCACACCTATCAAGCCAGCGATATCGACAACGCTCCCACCTTCGTCCAAGGGCATGGTTGGACGTCACAGGACATTCCCGCAACACGCACGCGCGACCTTTCCTCGCAGCCGCCGGAGTCAGCCAGCTACGTTTGTTCAGAGCTCATCCGCAAATACGTGGAGGGCCGGGACGGCACCTGCCGCGCTCCGGGATGCAACCGGCCGGCCTACCTGTGCCAAATGGACCACCGCATTAACTACGCCGATGGTGGCGCCACGCACCCGCGCAACTTGGCCAGCCTGTGCCAGCACCACCACAACATGAAGACTGATGGGCGCGCGCACTACATCATGGATCCGCATACTGGGGACATCGTGTGGCTCTACGAGGACGGAACGTGGGCCATGACGGAGCCGACTGGCCCGCTGGCAAAGAAGACGAAGCGTTGGGCCCAGACGGTAGCCCAAAAGATCACGGCCACCCGCGAGCGCGCCTACGAGGAAGCACAAGAGGCTCACAACGCGCACGACGCTGCCGAGGAACCCCGCACCCCCAGCACCCCGCAGGAAGATATTCCGTTCTAAGCGGTGTCGTCGTTTGAAACGACGGCGCGGTCATCTGAAATGACGGGAAGGAGAAAAGATAACAGAAACTCCCCGCCACGATCCCAAAAGGACCATGCGGGGAGTTTGCAGGCGAAGCTTTACTTGCCCAGCTTACGGCGCTGAACGCGGGTGCGGCGAAGCATCTTGCGGTGCTTCTTCTTGGACATGCGCTTGCGGCGCTTCTTGATGACAGAACCCATAGCAGGTTTCCTCACTTTCGGTATCAGTACGTACGTAACCCGGCCGGCAACGCCTGGAATAAAACCACCCACGGTGCACTCGAGGCGGCCCCCGCGAAACGGGGAGACACAGGCATACCAGTGCCGAAACGAATGTTCACTATCTTACCTAGTGGCCTGCCCAGCACCAAAACTAACGGCAGCGCCCACCGCCGTGGACCGCGAGGGTCCGCAGTGGTGGGCGCTGTCAGAGAGAGGTGTGCGCTAGGCTCCGTACACGGAAGCCTCAAGGTATTCCTTGACGGCGGATTCGTGAACGCGGAACGAGCGTCCCACGCGCACTGCCGGCATGTCACCTGCATGAACCAACCTGTACACCGTCATCTTGGAGACACGCATGATCTCCGCAACTTCGGCGATGGTCAGGAAAGTTCCCTTATCTTCATTCGTCATAGTTTATTTAACCCTTCAGCACGTGACGCGCTGTAGGCTTCCCCTCCCACAGGACTATCACGCACGCGCTCCTGCCAGCTTAGCGTGAAACCTGTGACTAATGCGACCCAAGTGCTAATTTTTTCCTCTTTCACACCGTTGTTCCCCATCAAGCCCGAATGACAACAGGTGTCACATCGCTCCCAGGGCGGTGGAGAACTCTAGGCAAGTTCCTGCGCACGCTGGGAACATGCCTCAGCGGCGCGGAAAAAGGCGCCTCGAAGTCCGGACTCCTCGAGCTCGCGAAGGGCAGCGGCAGTGGTTCCCCCCGGGGAGGTTACCCCTGCGCGCAAAGCGACCGGATCCTTACCGGATTCAGCCAACATTTCACCCGCGCCCTGTGCAGTGCGGGTGGCCAGCTTCTCGGCAACGTCGCGGGTGAGGCCGAGTTGTACGCCGGCATCAATGAGCGCTTCGGTGACTAGGAAGTAGTAGGCAGGTGCAGAGCCGGCCAGGGCGGTAGCGGCATCGATGTGTTTTTCTTCGATGACGGCGACCTCACCGACGGCCTCCAGCAGTTTGACCACGCCGTCGAGCTGCTCCTTCGTGACGTGGGAACCACCCGCGCAGGTGCACATGCCCTTGCCCACCAACATGGGGGTATTCGGCATGACGCGGACGACGGGCACGCCCTCGCCTGCGGCCTTCTCCAGGGTGTCGAGGGTCAGACCAGCCGCCATGGAGGCAACCACCGCTGTCTTGGGGATGTCGAGCCCATCGAGAAGTTCCTCGATGGCATAGGGCTTCACACACGCAAAGATGTAGTCGGCGCCGTCGATCGCCGCAGCATTATCGCTGGTAACACTTACGCCGTAAGCGTCCTTCAGCTCCTCACCACGCTCGGAGCGGCGGTTGGTCACCACAATGTCCGCGGCCTCGTAGCCTGCGTTCACCAGCCCGGAAACTAGGGCTTCGCCGATTTGTCCTCCACCAAGTACTGCAATTTTTGTCATGCATCCCAGGGTGCCAGAAAGGCTAGGATGCGGCCACCAGGTCAAGGCTGTGCACGCAGGCTGACCCCGCGCATGCAAAAGGCATCTGTCAGAAGGCGTTTTCAGGGGCAAAGATACCTTGTGACAGATGCCTTATGAGAAGGTGTCCTATGGAGCTAATTCTTACATCACAACGAGCAGCGGGCCGAAGGTAAGCACGAGGCCGGCAACGGCTGCGAGGAACATCGACAAACCATCGCGGCTGGTACGCAGTGCGTGGACGATTCCGACGATGACGCCAGTGACGACGACGCCGAGCACGACGACGACTAGGCGGTCGAAGCGGTCCCAGAGAATTTCAAAGCCCTTGAATACGATTGCACCGAGCACGATACCCACGAGGGCGAGCAGGACGACGGCGAAGGGGTTGAGCTTGCCCTCCTCCTCGTCGTCGTAGTCTTCGTCGTACTCTTCACGGTCCTGATCGACTGCCTCGAGCTCCCCCGTGGTGAAGGTGTCATCCTCGGTTGCTACCGCAGCCGCCGGTGCGGTCTTGTCAGCGACCTTTGTTTCGACCTTATCGTCGGTTTTTTCTTCGACCTTCGACTCGGCCTTAGCCTCAGTCTTCTTTGCCTCAGCCTTCTCCTTAGGCTCGTCCTTGACCTTTTGGATAACACGCGTGTCCTCATCAGAGGGCTGGGAGCGCTTGGTCTCCGGCTCAGCTGACTTCTCTACTGGGACAGCAGCAGCCTGAGGCTTGTCAGCCTTCTTCTTGGATTCCTCCTGCTGAGGAGTCTCCTGCTTAGGCTGTTCCTTCTGCTCCTTCTTCGGTGCAGGAATGACCGGGGCCGTTTCGTCAATGGAGACGCTGGAGTGCTTTGCCTCGGCCGGAGTTGCCTTGACCCTCTCAAGATTGCCGGTCAGCTCCGCAACCGAGATGCCGCCTTCATCAAGGCTGCGACGACGGCGGCGCGGGGCCTTCTCCTCGCCGGGTCGGTTCTTCGCGTTACGGGCCAGCAGCTCCGCAACTGTCAACTGTTTCTTGTCAGCCACGTTTCTTTCCTATTCCAGTCCCTTATCGGTACGGCGCAAAATGACACCTTCTCGGAGAGCCCAGGGGCAGATCTCCAGCTTTTCGATTCCCAGGGCACGCATGCTCGCCTCCGCCACTAAAGCACCGGCGACGATTTGATGCGATCGGGTAGAACTTACACCCTCAAGGTCCGCCCTGTCAGCTGCAGTCATACGGGAGATGAAGGAAATCAGCTGACGCAAACCCGGCGCCGTGAGGGTGCGCTTGACGTAGGGACCCGCCGAAGACGGTGCAGCACCGGTCAAACGGGCCAGCGTGCGGAATGTTTTCGAGGTGCCCACGGCCAAACCCGCGGGGCCCAGCGCACGCATCTTATCGGCCACGCCGACCAGTTCCGCATCAATGTAATCCCGCAGCAAATTCACCTTGGATTTCTGCGGCGGATCAGTATCGAACCAGTTATGGGTCAGGCGGCCAGCTCCCAAGTCCAGGGAGAAAGCCATTTCCGGATGCTCGTCGGTACCAGTGGACAGCTCCAGCGAACCGCCACCGATATCGAGGTTGGTGATGCGGCCAGCGGACCAGCCATACCAACGGCGGGCGGCAAGGAAGGTCAAGCGCGCTTCCTCCTCACCCGACAAAATCTCTAGGCGGACGCCGGTTTGCTTCTCAACTTCATCGAGGACCTTGGCCGAGTTCGTGGCCGAGCGCACGGCAGAGGTAGCAAAGGCGATGAATTCATCACAGCCCAGCTTCTGGCCCAGCTCAGCGGCCTCACCCACGGCGGAAATGAGCTTCTTCATGCCCTTCTCGTGGATGTTGCCGTCCTTGTCTAGCTGTTCCACCAGACGCAGCGGGGTCTTCCAATCGCTCATCGGCGAAGGCCGCCCACCGGTTGCGGCGTCGACCGCAACAAGGTGGACGGTATTACTTCCGACGTCTAATACACCTAATCGCACGCCTCCAGAGTAGTAGGTCTACCGTGGGTAGGTGTGAATCGCCCGAAATCGAATGAAGTTTACCTGGGTTTTCCTGCCTCCTCCCCCGCGGCAGCATCCATCTTGGCCGGCCGCGAAAAGGCCCCCGACTTCCCCAGAGAGTGGTTTGAATTTACTGATCCGAACGATCCACTCCATGTCTTCTCTATCGACCTGACCTGGCTCGAATCGCACTATGCCTGCCAGTTTGGGACCGAGAGGTGCCACGGCATCGATAAGCAACAGCCCGACGTCGGCTGCTGCGTCCACGGCGCCTACATGGCTGATGAGACAGACAGGGAGCAGCTTCACGACGCCGTCGCCCGCATGCCCGCCCGCTTCTGGCAGCACCGCCCAGAGGGGGTAGATGAGTTCCTCCAACACGGTGAGCCTGAGGAGCTGGAACCCTGGCTGGAATGGGATGAGCTCGACGGCGACGATGGCGAGCCGGAACCGGCGCTAAAGACGCCGCTTGTCGACGGCGCCTGTATCTTCGCTAACCGTGCCGGCTGGCCCACGGGGGCGGGCTGCGCTATCCACCAATGGGCGCTCGAGGCAGGCGAGGAGCTTACCGTGGTCAAGCCCGAAGTATGCTGGCAGCTGCCGATTCGCCGGCACGAAGACTATGAGGAGCGCCCCGACGGGGAGGAAATCCTGCGGACCACTATCGGCGAATATGATCGCCGTGGGTGGGGCAACGGCGGCGAGGACTTCGATTGGTATTGCTCGGCGGATCCCTCCTGCCACATAGCGGATGAGCCGCTGTGGAAGTCACAGAAAACCGAGCTCATCGCGCTACTTGGCGAGGAGAGCTACGAGATTCTGGCCAAGCACTGCGAGGCTCGGGCGCGCTCCGGGGTCGACTTCCCGCGGCACCCGGCGGATCCTCGCGCTTAAGCCTCGAACTTGTAGCCGAGGCCGCGCACCGTCACGAGCTGCTGCGGGTGGGAAGGCTCGGCTTCGATCTTGGAGCGCAGGCGCTTGACATGAACGTCGAGAGTCTTGGTGTCACCCACGTAGTCGGCGCCCCAGATGCGGTCGATGAGCTGACCGCGGGTCAACACGCGCCCAGCGTTGCGCAGCAAGTACTCGAGAAGGTCGAATTCCTTGAGCGGCATGGAGACCGGTTCACCGGCGACGAGCACGGTGTGGCGCTCGACGTCCATGCGCACACGGCCGCCTTCTAGAATCTGATCGTCCGGTTCCTCCTCGGCGTTGTCAGAGGAAACGTCGTGGCCGCGGCGCAGCACCGCGCGGATGCGGGCGATGAGCTCACGGGAGGAATAAGGCTTGGTCACATAATCATCCGCGCCGAGCTCGAGGCCCACGACCTTGTCGATTTCAGAATCGCGCGCAGTCACCATGATCACCGGCACGGAGGAGGTCGCACGCAGCTGCTTGCACACGTCAGTTCCGGACATTCCCGGCAGCATGAGGTCCAATAGGACGATGTCCACGTGATTCGCCGCGAACTGTTCTAGCGCACTAGGCCCGTCCGGGGCGAGGAGTACGTCGAATCCCTCCTTTCGGAGGAGGAAGGCGAGGGGATCGGCCAGCGACTCTTCATCTTCAACGATGAGGATGGTGGTCATTGCGCTTTATCCTTTCGACGAGCTGCTACACGCGCCACGGCGCGCTGCAAACCAGGGGCGGCAGAGCTGACGGCTCCGTCTTCTATATTATCCCGATTAATAAGATTATCTGTTGGCTTTTCTTCCGCATATATAGGGAGCTCGATAGTGAACGTCGAGCCGGTGCCAGGACGCGACCACAGCTTGATGTTGCCGCCGTGATTAGCCACGACGTGCTTCACAATGGCCAGGCCCAGGCCCGTTCCGCCGGTCTGCCGGGAGCGCGCCTTGTCCACGCGGAAGAAGCGTTCAAACACGCGCTTTTGGTCCTCCGGGGCGATGCCGATGCCGCGATCCGTAACTCGAATATGAACGACCTTCTCGCCGACCACCTTCTGCGTTACCGACACCGGTAGTTCATCTGGCGAATAGTGGATGGCGTTCGAGATCAGGTTGGAAATCGCCGTGACCAAGAGGGATTTATCTCCCATTACCTTGACGCCTGCGGAATCGCCGCGGGTGAGCTGGTTGTGGTGGGAATCGGCAGCGAGTTGATTGCGGGTGATGGCCTCATCAATGACCTCATCGAGGTCGAGCGGCTCCATCTCCGGGAGGGCCTCCGCACCCTGCAGCTTGGACAGGGAGATGAGCTCGCTGACCATGTCCGCCATGCGCGCCGCTTCCTTCTGCACCTTGCTACCGAAGTACTCGACGTGCTCGGGGTCCCCGGTGTCCTGGAGGAGTGCCTCGGCCAGCAAGGCGATGCCGCCCACCGGGGTCTTCAGCTCGTGCGACACGTTGGCCACAAAGTCACGGCGAGCGGATTCCATGCGCACCGATTCGGATTCGTCGGTGCCGTAGACGATGACGAAGCGATCATCGTTGAGCGTCAGCGGCTGGACCACTGCGCGCACCTGAATCACGCGGTTGCCGGTGCGCCGTTTGGGGATAGCAAGGTCCAGTGTGCGGGTCTCTTTGTCTTCGAAGACCTCTTCCGCGACCTTCCAAATGTCGGGGTTCACCGCACGGTCATGCACCATCGACATTTCATGGGCAGCGGGGTTAGAGAAGATGACCTCTTTCGTGCGCGAAAGCACGGTCATTCCAGATGGGGAACCACCCACGGCGAGATGCAGAACCTGGCTAACACTGGTGACCTGGTTAGCGTCTGCATCGCGGACGCGGCGGCGCTCCATCCGTTCACGGATCCGGGTGATCACCGGTATGGCCAGGCCGCAGGCCACCACACCGGCGAGGAAAGCGAGTACCAGTTCCACAATCATTCACACCCCTACAAAGAATCCCCAAGGAGTATAAGCTCCCTGGGGATCGTGCGCAGCACGCAGCTTCCTGGGCGGTTACTTCTTTCCGCCCTGGGCAGCCACGGCAGCGGCGCCGGCAGCAGCAGCTTCCGGATCCAGGTACGTGCCGCCCGGGTTCACAACCGAACCGTCCTCGGTGATCTCGTAAACCAGCGGAATACCGGTCGGAATATTGAGGCCGGCAATCTCCTCATCGGAGATCTGATCCAGGTGCTTGACCAGCGCGCGCAGGGAATTACCGTGCGCGGCGATGAGAACGGTCTCGCCCTTCTTGGCGCGCGGGAGGATCTCCTCCTCGAAGTAAGGAACGAAGCGCTCGACGACGTCCTTCAGACACTCGGTGCGCGGAACCTGGTCCAGGTTGGCGTAGCGCGGGTCACCGGCCTGGGAGTACTCGGCGCCGTCTTCCAGCTCCGGCGGCGGGGTGCCGTAGGAACGGCGCCATGCCATGAACTGCTCCTCGCCGTACTTATCCTTGGTCTCTGCCTTGTTAAGGCCCTGCAGGGCGCCGTAGTGGCGCTCGTTGAGGCGCCAGTCGCGCACAACCGGGATCCAGTGGCGGTCCGCTGCGTTGAGTGCAATATTGGCGGTGCGGATGGCACGGCGCAGCAGGGAGGTGTAGACGATATTCGGCAAGATGCCCTGTTCCTTGAGCAGCTCGCCGCCACGCTTGGCCTCGCCCTCGCCCTTGGCAGTGAGGTTGACGTCAACCCAACCGGTGAACTGGTTGGACTCGTTCCATTCGGACTGTCCGTGTCGAAGTAGAATCAGCTTTCCGTTACTCATAAACACCAGCATGCCACGTTTTTCGACAGCGCGTCAGGTGGTTTTAATATCCGATTGCCCGGCGCGCGTGGCAATCCGGAATCTCGATACTCATCGCATCGGCGTAAATATTCTCCAACTGGGTGGCGGCCGCTGCCCAACTGAATTGCTGGGCGTGATCGACGGCGGCTTCGCCCATGGCGATGCGGCGGGGGTCGTCGTCAAGCAGCTGTTCCAATGCGTCCGCCCAGTCCTGCGCCGAGTGCGAGTGGACGAGCAGGCCAGTCTCGCCGTCGTCGACGGCGATGGGCAGCCCACCGACGGCCGCCGCCACCACGGGAGTTCCGGAGGCCTGCGCTTCCATGGCCACCAGCCCGAAGGACTCGTTATAGCTGGGCACCGCAACAATATCCGCAGCCTGGTAGATGGCCACGAGCTCTTGGGGTGGGCGCGGGCTCAGGAAGCGCACGACGCGCTCCACCCCCAGCTCGCGGGCAAGGTTGTGGTAGGCATCCGGCGAGGAATTCGCCCCGGAGGCACCGCCACAGATGACCACGCGCAGGCGGCGATCCGGATCGCGCTCCATCAGCTCCGCGGCGGCGCGGATGAGCACGTCGGGACCCTTGAACTTTTGCAGGCGGCCCACAAAGGCCACGACTTTGGTGTGCAGCGGGATGCCCAGCTGGCGGCGCGCACGCTCCGTCATGCGGTCGGTGCCCGGGGTGTAGAGATCCGTGTCCGCACCCGGGGAGACCACGACGATATTCTCCGGCGAGGCGTCGTAGTGCTCGATCAGATCGCGGGTTTCCTGGGCGGTGTTGACCACCAGGATGTCGGCGTTATCCACCAGTTGCTGCTCGCAGATGCGGCGGGCTTCGGTTTCCGGGGTGTCATCGAGCGTGCGGTGCACGTTCTTCACGGCAGCCAAGGTGTGCGCGGTATGGACGAGAGGGATATCCCACAGATCGCGCAACAACCATCCCACCTGGCCGGAAAGCCAGTAGTGGGAGTGGATGACGTCATACTCCACATCAAAACAGCGCGCGAAGTTGAAGATGCCGCCCGTGAACGCGGCCAGCTGGGTGGGCAGCTCCTCTTTACTGAGACCTTCATAGGGTCCCGCCACAATGTTGATGACGCGCAGGCGCTCCTCGACATTGACTACTTCCCCCTGACTAGGGCGCGTGGCGCGAGTGAAAATATCGACCTCTACGCCGAGGCGCGCGAGCTGACGGGCAGTGTTGAGAACGTAGACGTTCATGCCGCCCGCGTCCCCGGCTCCGGGCTGCTCGAGGGGCGAGGTATGCATGGAAATCATCGCGATGCGCATAGTTTTCCAGTGTATCCCGAAACAACCCGCGTTATACTGGCCCGTACCTTAACCTACGCGACCGAAAGGTGAATCGATGTCGGCATACGAGTCTAAGGCGTGGCTGAAGTACTACCCGGAATGGACCCCGCACACCCTGGAGTACGGAGACACCACGCTTCTCGACGTTTACGACAACAACCTCGCGCTCCACCCCGACAAACCGGCAACCTACTTCTTCGGCCGCACGCAGACCTACGCCGAGCTGGACAAACAGGTTCGCCGCGCAGCCGCCGGCCTGCGTGCCTTCGGCGTGCGCCCGGGAGACCGCGTTGCCATCGTCGCCCCCAACTGTCCACAGTTCATCTCTGCTTTCTGGGCCGTGCTTAAGCTGGGCGCCATCGCGGTGCTGCACAACCCGCTCTACACCGCTCACGAGCTGGAGGGTCTGTTTAAGAACCACGGCGCGCGAATCGCCATCGCGTGGGATAAGACGGCCTCCACGTTGGAGAAGCTACGCCCGACCACGTCCCTGGAGACCGTCGTCTCTATCAACATGATCAACGCGATGCCGACTCCGCAGCGCCTGGCCCTGCGCCTGCCTATCCCGCCGCTGAAGTCCAAGCGCGATCAGCTCACCGCCCCGGCCCCGAATACGGTGCCGTGGGAATCCCTCGTTGGCAACGCCATCGGCGGCGATGGTTCCGATGTCATCACCCCGGAAGAAGTCACCAAGGACACCACCGCGCTCATCCTCTACACCTCCGGCACCACCGGCAACCCCAAGGGCGCGGAGCTGACCCACGGCAACCTCTTCTCCAACCTCTTGATGGGCAAGCACTGGGTACCGGGCCTTGGCGATTCCCCGGAGCGCATGCTCGCCGCACTCCCCTTTTTCCACGCCTACGGCCTGACCATGAACGCCACCTTGGCGCCGCTCATCGCCAGCGAGCTGGTGCTACTGCCCAGCCCGCAGATGCCGCTCATCATGGACCTGATGAAGAAGCACACCCCGACGTGGGTGCCGGGCGTACCGACCTTGTACGAGCGCATCGTGGCGAAGGCAGAAGAAGACGACGTCTCCCTCGACGGCGTACGCGCGGCCTTCTCCGGTGCCTCCACCCTGCCGGTCAACACCGTGGAGAAGTGGGAGAAGTACACCGGCGGCATGCTCGTGGAAGGCTATGGCCTCACGGAGTGTTCGCCGATCATCGTGGGTAACCCCATGAGCGATGATCGCCGCCCCGGCTACGTGGGAATCCCTTTCCCGGACACGGAGATTCGCATCGCTAACCCGGATAACCTGGATGAAACCATGCCCGACGGCCAGGAAGGCGAGGTTCTCGCTCGCGGCCCGCAGATTTTCAAGGGCTACTTCGGCGATGAGGAAGCCACTAAGAAAGCCTTCCACAATGGCTGGTTCCGCACGGGCGATATGGGCGTGATGGAAGAGGACGGTTTCATCCGCCTGGTCAGCCGCATCAAGGAAATCATCATCACCGGTGGCTTCAACGTCTACCCGGGCGAGGTTGAGGAAACGCTGCTTGATCACCCAGACGTGGCGGAGGCCGCCGTGGTGGGCCGCCCGCGTTCGGACGGTTCCGAGGACGTCGTGGCCTGTATCGTGCTAAACGACGGCGCCGCGCTCGATCCCGACGGCCTCAAGAGCTTCTGCCGCGAGCGCCTCACCCGCTACAAGGTTCCGCGCACCTTCTACCACTTCGAAAAGCTGGCCACGGACCAGCTGGGCAAAATTCGCCGCCGCGAAGTACAGGCGGATCTGCTCGAGCGTCTCAAGGCCGAGAAGTAGCACGCCATAACCCCGGAGCGATCCCTGCGTGATAGACGCACATCACCGGGGTTATTGATTTATGTCGAAAAGATTTCGTTACTTTAAGCAACTTTGCTAAGTTTTGCGAGACTTCTGTCACAGATTGGTTATACTGTTCCAAACATAACAAGTTTGACCACCTAAGGAGTTCGCGAACATGTCCGAATCCCCTGCCCAGGCCTCCTCCGCCTTTGAGTCGAAAGCCTGGCTCCAGTATTACCCTGAGTGGACTAAGCCCAATCTGGATTACGGCACCGAAACGCTCTTGGACTCCTACCGAGAAACCGTGGAAGAGTTCGGCGAAAGGCCCGCCACGTGGTTCTTTGGCCACCAAATGACCTACCGCGAACTCGATACCCACGTGCGCGCCGCCGCGGCGGGCCTCAAAGCCTTCGGTATTCGCCCCGGCGATCGCGTCGCCGTAGCGCTCCCCAACTGCCCCCAGCACGTGGCGGTCTTCTATGCCATCTTGAAGCTCGGGGCGACCGTCGTGGAGCACAACCCGCTCTACACCGCGGCTGAGCTCGAGCCCCTCTTCCAAGATCACGCCGCCCGCGTGGCCGTGGTCTGGGATAAGGCGAGCCCGGTCTTTGAGGAGCTGCGTGATACAACGCCGCTCGAAACGATCGTTACGGTCAACATGATCGAGGCCATGCCGCGCCCCAAGCAGCTGCTACTGCGCTTGCCACTTCCCATCATTAAGGACAAGCGCGCCGAGCTCTCAGTTCCAGCCCCTAACACCGTTCCGTGGAGCACGCTCACCGGGCGCGCCATCGGCGGACAAGGCCAGAAGCTACAGGATGCCAAGGTCAACCGCGAAGATACCGCGCTGATCCTTTACACCTCCGGAACCACTGGCAAGCCCAAAGGCGCGGAGTTAACCCACTCCAACCTGTACTGCAACATGAAGATGGCGGAAGCGTGGGTCCCCGAAATCGGCAAGAAGCCCGAGCGCATGCTCGCTGCCCTCCCCCTCTTCCACGTCTATGGCCTCACCCTCATCGCAGCCCTCGGCGTACACATTGGCGGCGAGTTGGTCCTCACCCCGGCGCCAAAGATTCCGCTGCTCCTCGACATTATGAAGAAGCGCCGCCCCACGTGGATGCCGGGTGTGCCCACGATCTACTCCAAGGTCATGGAGGCAGCCAAGGAACAGAACATCGATCTCCACGGCATCGAAAACAGTCTCTCGGGTGCAGCGGCGTTGCCAGCGGACATCGTTGAGGAATGGGAAACACTCACCGGTGGCCTACTCGTGGAAGGCTACGGGCTCACGGAAACCTCGCCGATTGTCGCTGCAAACCCGCTCAACAAGAGCCGCCGCCCCGGCTACATCGGTATTCCCTTCCCGGATACCGAGGTGCGCATCGGCAACCCAGACAACCTCAGCGAGACCCAGCCGGATGGCACCGCGGGCGAGCTCCTCGTGCGCGGGCCGCAGGTATTCAAGGGTTACTTCAACATGCCGGAGGCCACCGAGCAGTCCTTCCACGATGGTTGGTACCGCACGGGCGACATGGCGATCATGGAGTCCGATGGCTTCATCAAGATCGTCTCCCGCATCAAGGAGATGATCATTACCGGCGGCTTCAATGTGTACCCGGCCGAAGTGGAAGACGTTATCCGCCAGCACCCGGACGTTACCAACGTGGCCATCGTCGGCCGTCCGCGCGCGGACGGTTCCGAGGATGTCGTAGCCTGCATCGTGCTGGAGGATGGCGCGGTGCTCGATCCGGAGGGCCTCAAGGACTACTGCCGCGAGCGCCTCACCCGCTACAAAGTTCCACGCACCTTCTACCACTTCGAGCAGCTCGCCTCCGACCAGCTGGGCAAGGTCCGCCGCCGCGAAGTGCAGCAGGACCTCCTAAAACTGCTCGGCAAAGAAGCTTCCGCCTAAGCCGCGCGGTCGATATAGCGCATCACGCGCGTGGGGTTAAAGGTTCGGTAGAACGCTTCACCCGCACCGACAAGCTGGCTCACTAACGTGCTGAGCTGCCAATCCAGCTGCTCATCGGTGTAGCCCCACTTCGTGGGAATGCGGGCCGTGGTCACCAAGACCAGGTCCTGCTCATCGCCGTCATCGAGGTTTACCACCTCGATGCGCGCGGAGTAGACATATTGATCATCATTCATAAACTCGGCCCAGCGCACGAGCGCATCAAGGTCGCACGCACAGCGGCCGGAGGGCGTGACGAGGCTGAGCTCAATATCCCCGGAGCCATCACGAGCGGATTCAATAGTGATCGCGTGTTCATTGATGAGGATGCTCACGGCCCCATTCCGGTGGTCCACCACGTGAACGGGCGTGCCGATCATTGCCAGGCGCGTGGCGCGCTCGTACACTCGCCACATCCCCACCGCTGAAACCCCATAGGCCTCGCTGAAATAGTGGGGCGATACCGGCTTAAGCCCAGACCCCTTCCGTGGCTTGGAGGGCTCTTCCGGAAATTGCTCATCCAGGCGCGCGAAGACCGCCGACATTTCGGCCGCATAGCCCGCGATAATGCTCTTGAGCTGAGCATTCGTGGCCGTCGACGGCAGATAGGGCGGCGCGAAGACCCGCAGGTGGGTATGCATGTCGGAGCTTCCACACGGCTCGGCCACAAGGTTGCCGGAGATGCCACCTCCGTTGAGATCATTGACCTCCATGCGCAAAGGTTGGCGGTCCGGGTCAAAGCACACCGCGCCACCCCAATACCCAAGGACGCAGAGGCCGCCCATCTCTTCGTTGACGTCGATGCTTAAGAAGCCGCCCGCAATTTTGATGGTGGGCAAGCCGGTGGAGGAATCTTCCTCCAGCTTTCCGGCCAGCTTGGTCATAGTTTTGATAACTCGGCTTTTGCTGAGCCGAGCTGGTGTCTTAGTCGTTTTCTCTGGTGTTGATTGAGGCATAGTCCCCCCTAGTTTTTCTTTTCTTTCACGCTGCGCGAGCCGATGCTGAGCCACCCCTGCTCCTCCCCGAGCCGCTGCAGTGAGCCCGAGGATACAAAAGGTTGGGCAACTTCGCGCGGCGAGCGCTGAGAAAGAGTGCCCCCATCACCAAACGTGAGAAAAACCTCACATTTTCCGCACGGGAGACAGCTTTGCGTGAAAGCTTCGACTACGGTGGCACATCATGATTGTTCTGTAGGGCTAACTAATCCTGCCCACAGCTCTTCATAAAACCGTTCCCCATCAGCTCAAAAGAGGAAAGATGCCTGTTACTATGCTGCATTCCATGCCCCGCCCGGCCGTACTTTTCGCCGGACAAGGCTCCGATTGGCAGGGTTTCATCACCACCGCCGCGCAGACTGCCGCCACCGCTGACTCCCTGCGCGAGCCCCTCGCCCAGGCCCGCAGCCTCACCGGCCCCGCCGCACGCACCATCGCCTCCACGTGCCCTGGCGCACTTGAGCGCCTCGAGCAGCTCATTGATGGTTCCGTCGAGCCCAACGCCCTCGATGCCCTGCCGGCGGTCTCCATCCCCGGCATCGTCCTTGGCCAGATTGCCGCCATCGAGCAGCTGCGTGATCTCGGCGTCGACATCGACGAGCGCGCTGGGCATTCGCAGGGAAGCTTGGGCGAGATGGCCGTCGACAAGCCAGTAGAAGCCCTAGCCCTAGCCATCCTGATGGGCACCGCCGCCAGCGCGGTCAATGGCTCCGATCCGCGCTCCCAGATGCTGTCCATTCGCGGCCTGGAGCGCAGCTTCATCACCGAGTACCTGCACGGCACCGCCGCCATCGCCGTGGTCAACGGCCGCCGCCATTTCGCGCTGTCTGGCGCCCCGGAGGACCTGGCTGCCACCCGCTCCGCCATCGACGAGGCCGTGAAGAGCTTCAACGCCGAGCTGGAGAAGCGCACCGTCGGCGGCGATGAGCTCAGCCCGCGCTTTGATGAGCTGCCCGTAGCGCTTCCCTTCCACAACGCGGTTCTCGCACCGGCAGCTGAGCGCACCGTAGACCTGGCTCAGAAGTGCGGCCTCGACGTGGATGAGGCCCGCACCCAGGCCGAGGCCATCCTGGTCACCGAACACGACTGGCCGGCCACTCTGGCCGCGCTCAACTCCGAGCACCTCATCGTTCTCGACCGCGCCTTGGCGAACATCACCCGCCGCGTGGTGCAGGGAACCGGGGTGACCGTGGTCTCCGCCGCCACCCCGCAGGAGCTTGATGCGCTGGCGACGCCGGGCGCTGAACTGCCCAAGGCCCTGAACTACGCTGACTTCGCCCCGCGCACCATCGAG
Source organism: Corynebacterium sp. HMSC076G08 (assembly GCF_001811515.1). Classification (NCBI taxonomy): domain Bacteria; kingdom Bacillati; phylum Actinomycetota; class Actinomycetes; order Mycobacteriales; family Corynebacteriaceae; genus Corynebacterium; species Corynebacterium sp. HMSC076G08. Next base: position 92,058 of record NZ_KV805031.1, read on the forward strand.
CTTCCCAATGGCCGCACCTACACCCAGACCCGTTTCTCCGATCTCACGGGCCTGTCCCCGATCATGCTGGGCGGCATGACGCCCACCTCCGCTGATGGCGAGATCGTGGCCGCGGCGGCCAACGCCGGACACTGGACGGAGATGGCCGGCGGCGGCATGTACTCCGATGAGGTCTTCCGCGCCCACCTGGCCACAATGGAGCAGCACCTGCACCCTGGCCGCACGGCGCAGTTCAACACCATGTTCTTTGACCGCTTCCTGTGGAACCTGCACTTTGGCCAAGCGCGCATCGTGCCCAAGGCCCGCGCAGCTGGCGCGCCCTTCAACGGCGTGTGCATCTCCGCCGGCATTCCGGAAGTAGAGGAAGCCGGCGAGCTGCTGGACCGCCTCCACGCCGATGGTTTCCCCTTCATCTCCTTCAAGCCCGGCACCGCGAAGCAGATCCGGGATGTCCTGGCCATCGCCACGGCCTACCCGGAGGATCGCATCATCATGCAGGTCGAGGACGGCCACGCCGGCGGCCACCACTCCTGGGTCAACCTGGATGACATGCTGCTGGATACCTACGCCGAAATCCGCCAGCACCCCAACGTCTACCTGGCAGTCGGCGGCGGCATCGCCTCCCCGGACCGCGCCACCTCCTACCTCACCGGTGAGTGGGCGAAGAAACACGCTATGCCGGCGATGCCTGTCGACGCCGTCTTCCTCGGCACCGTCGCCATGGCCACCAAGGAGGCCAAGGCCACCGATTCGGTGAAGGACTTGCTGGTCAACACGGAAGGCATTTCGCCTTCCGCGAACGGCGGATGGGTAGGCCGCGGCACCGGTGCGAACGGCGTGGCATCCTCGCAGTCCCACCTTTTGGCGGACATCCACGACCTGGATAATTCCTTCGCTGCGGCCTCGCGCCTGATTACGTCCCTGCGCATCGAGGAGTACCCGGCCCACCGCCAGGAAATCATCGACGCCCTGGCCAAGACCTGCAAGCCCTACTTCGGCGATGTCGAGTCCATGACCTACGCCGAGTGGATCGAGCGCTTTGTGAAGCTGGCCCACCCGTTTGTGGATCCGAGCTGGGATGACCGTTTTCTCGATCTCCTGCACCGCGTCGAAGCCCGCCTGAACCCAGCGGATCACGGCCAGATTGAAACCCTTTTCACCTGTGTTGAGGACGTTCACGATGCGCCGCAGGCCGTGGCCAAGCTGCTGGATGCTTACCCCGCCGCACGCACCACCGAGGTCTCGGCGCGCGATGCCGCCTGGTGGATTTCCCTGCACTACAAGCACGTCAAGCCCATGCCGTGGGTGCCGGCCCTGGACGGTGACTTGAAGTCCTGGTTCGGCAAGGACACCCTCTGGCAGGCACAGGATGAGCGCTACACCGCTGACCAGGTGCGCATCATCCCCGGCCCCGTGGCCGTGGCGGGCATTACCAAGAAGAACGAGCCGGTTGCAGACCTGCTTGCCCGCTTCGAACAGGCCACCACGGATGCGCTGCTGGAGCAGGGCTCGACCCCGCAGAAGGCTTTCTCCCGCCTGAACTCCGCTGCCGATGAGGCCGCATTCCTGCGCACTTCTCCTACCCTTCTGTGGCACGGCCACCTCATGGCCAACCCGGCTTATGAGATGGATGAGAACGCCTTCGACCTGCGCCAGGATGCTGAAGGCAACTGGGAGATTGTTATCACGGCGGACTCCTATTGGGATGACCTGCCGGAGGAGCAGCGCCCCTTCTACGTCCGCGAGGTCACCGTCCCTGTGGACCTGCCGGAGGATGTGGCCACGGGTGGCTCCCCGGTGGTCTCCGAGGAGCGCCTGCCTAACTCCGTCTTCACCCTCCTGGAAGGCTTGGCTGGTGTCGGCTCCACGGCGGAGCAGGGCGATGAGATTACGGAGATGCCCACCGTCGAGTCGGGCTACTCCTTCCACTTCCCGGCCTCGCTGCTCTCCGCACACAGCGCGGTGACCTGCGGCGATGCTGCAGCCGAGAAGGCCGGCACCCCCGACGTTCTGGTAGGCCCCTGCTGGCCGGCCATCTATGCCGCGCTCGGCTCTGGGCGCCTGGAGGATGGCTACCCGGTCATCGAAGGCTTGCTCAACGCGGTGCACTTGGACCACGTCATCGACCTGCGCGTGCCGCTGGAGCAGCTTGCCGACGGCCGCCAGATCGACGTCACCTCCTCCTGCACCGCCATCGAGGAATCCGTCTCTGGGCGCATCGTCACGGTCGAGCTCGAGCTCAAGGATCACGCCTCCGGTGACATCGTGGCCACGCAGATGCACCGCTTTGCCATCCGCGGCCGCGCCACCGGCACCGCCGCACCGAGCCAAGCACCGGAGTGGGGCGGCGGCAAGTCCGCCACCAAGGTGGTGCCGACACCGCGCTCCTTCGTCGACCGCGCCACCGTCACCGCCCCGCAGGACATGACGCCCTTCGCGCTGGTCTCCGGTGACTATAACCCGATTCACACGTCCTATAACGCGGCCCAGCTGGTTAACCTGCAGGCACCGCTGGTGCACGGCATGTGGCTCTCGGCCGCCGCACAACAGGTGGCCGGGCGCCACGGCCGCGTGGTGGGCTGGACCTACTCCATGTACGGCATGGTGCAGCTGGGCGATGACATCGAGGTCACCGTCGAGCGCGTCGGCCGCAAGGGCATCCACCAGGCACTCGAAGTCACCTGCCGCATCGACGGCGAAGTCGTCTCCCGCGGCCAAGCCCTGCTCGCCGCGCCGACCACGGCCTACGTCTACCCCGGCCAGGGCATCCAGGCAGAGGGCATGGGCCAGGATGACCGCCAAGCTTCCCCGGCGGCACGCGAGGCCTGGCGCCGCGCCGATGCGCATACCCGCGCGAACCTGGGCTTTAGCATCCAGAAGATCATCGATGAGAACCCGACGGAACTCACCGTCCGCGGCACCACCTTCCGCCACCCGCAGGGCGTGCTGCACCTGACCCAATTCACGCAGGTAGCCCTGGCCGTCGTGGCCTATGCCCAAACCGAACGCCTGCGCGCCGAGGACACCCTGGCGCCGACTTCTTACTTCGCCGGCCACTCTCTGGGCGAGTACACAGCACTGGCCTCGCTGGCGAATATCTTCGACCTCGAGGGGGTCATCGACATCGTCTATTCCCGCGGCTCCGCCATGGGCAGCCTGGTGCCGCGCGATGCTGAAGGAAATTCCGAGTACGCCATGGCGGCACTGCGCCCGAACATGGCGGGCATTGATGCCGACAACGTCGACGCCTGGGTGGCTGAGGTCGCCGAGGCCACCGGCGAGTTCCTGGAGATTGTTAACTACAACATCCGCGGCCAGCAGTACTCCGTCGCCGGCACCAAGAAGGGGCTCAAGGCCCTGGTGGACAAGGCCAATGCCATCGCCCCGCGCGCGGCCGTCATGGTCCCGGGCATCGACGTTCCTTTCCACTCCCGCGTGCTGCGCGAGGGCGTTCCGGCCTTCGCGGAGAAGCTCGATGAGCTCCTGCCGCAGGAGCTGGATCTGGACGCCCTGGTAGGCCGCTACATCCCGAACCTGGTGGCCCGCCCCTTCGAGCTGACCCAGGACTTCGTCGATGCCGTGGCACCGCTGGCTCCCTCCGGCAAGCTGGACGGGCTGAAGGTGGAGGACCTCTCCGAGCACGAGCTCGCCCGCCTGCTGCTCATTGAGCTGCTGTCCTGGCAGTTCGCTTCGCCTGTGCGCTGGATTGAGACCCAGGAGCTCCTCTTTGGCAAGGTCGAGCAGATCATCGAGGTCGGCCTGGCTTCTTCCCCGACGCTGACGAACCTGGCTACCCGCTCGCTGGCCGTCGCCGGCATCCCGGAGGGCACCATCCGCGTGCTCAATGTGGAGCGTGACCAGGAGCAGGTCATGCTTGCCGACGTCTCCGAGGCCCCCGCCGCCGAACCGGCACCGGAAGCCGACGCCGAGGAGGCACCGCAAGCCAACGAGGCACCAGCCGAGGTTCCGGCTGAGGCAGCTCCGACTGCACCAACTCCTGCACCTACCGCAGCCGCCGCCTCCGGCGACGCCCCCGAGCTGCGCTTTGGTGCGGCGGAGGCCATCATGGTGCTCTTCGCCTTCCAGAACAAGATCCGCGTGGATCAGATCGCGGACTCCGACACCGTGGAGGAGCTGACCAACGGTGTGTCCTCGCGCCGTAACCAGCTGCTCATGGACATGTCCGCGGAGATCGGCGTGCCGGCCATCGATGGCGCCGCCGATGCCGACGTGGCAACGCTGCGCGAGAAGGTCGCCACCGCCGCCCCGGGCTACTCCGCTTTCGGCCCGGTGCTGGGTGAGGCCGTCGGCGCGCGCCTGCGCCAGCTCTTCGGCGCTGCGGGCCTCAAGCCCACCGCCGTGGCGGACTACGTCACCGGCACCTGGGGCCTGCCCGAGTCCTGGGTTGCCCACGTCGAGGCTGAGATTCTGCTGGGCTCCCGCGAGGAGGACTCCGTGCGCGGCGGCTCGCTGAGCACCGTGCCGGCGAGCGCTACCTCCAAGTCCGCAGCACACGAGCTGATCGACGCCGCCGTCCAAGCCGTCGCCGCTACCCACGGTGCATCCGTGTCCAAGGGCGCGGCCGCCGGTGGTGCCGGTGGCGGTGCCGTGGTCGACTCCGCTGCGCTCGATGCCTTCGCCGAGACCGTCACCGGTGAGAGCGGCGTGCTGGCTACTGTCGCCCGCCAGGTTCTCTCCCAGCTGGGCTTGGACTCCGAACCGGAGCTCATCGAGGCACCTGATACCACCGTCATCGATGCCGTCGAGGCAGAGCTCGGCTCCGGTTGGCTCAAGTCCGTCACGCCGTCCTTTGATGCGAACAAGGCCGTGCTTTTCGACGACTCCTGGGCCATCGCCCGCGAGCGCCTCGCCCGCCTGGCACTGGGCCAGGCCGAGTACCCGGTGGACAGCTTCCGCGGTGCCGGCGAGGACCTAGCGCGTCAGGCGCGCTGGTGGAAGCGCGAGGACATCGCCAAGGCCGCCGTGGACACCACCCCCGGCGCGTTCGCCGGTGAGGTTGCCCTGGTCACGGGTGCTGCCCCTGGTTCCATCGCCACTGCGCTGGTGGAGCGCCTACTGGAGGGCGGCGCGACCGTCATCATGACCGCCTCCCGTGTCAGCCAGGCCCGCAAGGAATTCGCGCGCACGCTCTACGCCGAGCACGGCGCTGCTGGTTCCGCCCTGTGGCTGGTCCCGGCGAACCTGTCGAGCTTCCGCGATATTGACGCGCTCATCGACTGGATCGGCACTGAACAGCGCGAGTCCGTGGGCAACGAGGTCAAGATCCTCAAGCCGGCCCTCACGCCGACGCTGGCCTTCCCCTTCGCCGCGCCGAGTGTCTCCGGCTCGCTAGCGGATGCCTCCGGAACGACCGAGACGCAGGCCCGCCTGCTGCTCTGGTCCGTCGAGCGCACCATCGCGGGACTGGCAAGGTTGAGCCAGGGGGACGTCGACAAGCGCTGCCACGTTGTCCTGCCAGGCTCGCCCAACCGCGGCACCTTCGGTGGCGACGGCGCCTACGGCGAGGTCAAGGCGGCACTCGACGCCATCCTGGCCAAGTGGAACGTCGAGGCTGGTTGGCCGGCCGGCGTCACCCTGGCGCAAGCCAAGATCGGCTGGGTCGCAGGCACTCACCTCATGGGCGGCAACGACGTCCTCGTTCCAGCCGCGCAGAAGGCCGGAATCCACGTCTGGTCGCCGGAGGAAATCTCCTCTGAGCTGCTAGACCTAGCTTCCGCCGAATCCCGTGCCCGCGCCACCGAACGCCCGATCGAGGCAGACCTCACCGGCGGTCTCGAAGGCTTCTCGCTGACTTCTCTAGAGGTCGAGAAGCCTGCTGCGCAGTCCGCTGCAGAGGGTGCCGCCAAGGACACCACCGTCCGCATCAAGGCACTGCCTTCCCCGGCGCGCCCGGTGCAGCCGCAGCTGGCTCAGGAACTTGGCGACATCACCACCGACCTCGACGACATGGTGGTCATCGCCGGTATCGGTGAGGTGAGCTCCTGGGGTTCCGGCCGCACCCGTTTCGAGGCCGAGTATGGCCTGCAGCGCGACGGCTCCGCCGAGCTGACCGCCGCCGGTGTCATTGAGCTCGCGTGGATGACCGGCCTCATCGCATGGCACGAGGAGCCCACGCCGGGCTGGTTCGTCGTGGAAAACGACGAAGAGATCGCCGAAGAGGACATCTTCGACCGCTTCCGCGATGAGGTCGTCGCGCGCTGTGGCATCCGCACGCTGACGGATAAGTATCACCTCACCGACCGCGGCTCCATCGACCTGACCACGGTGTTCTTGGACCGCGACATCACCTTCACCGTCGATTCCGAGGCCACCGCCCGCGACATCGCCGAGGCCGACCCAGAGTTCACCAGCATCCGCGAGGCTGACGGCGAGTGGGAGGTCACCCGCCGCAAGGGTGCCACCGCAAAGGTGCCGCGCAAGGCCACGCTCACCCGCACCGTGGCCGCGCAGATGCCGGACAACTTCGACGCTGCCCGCTGGGGCATCCCGGACCACATGCTCGACTCGCTCGACCGCATGGCTGTGTGGAACCTGGTCAGCGCGGTGGATGCCTTCACCCAGGCCGGCTTCTCTCCGGCGGAGCTGCTGCGCTCCATCCACCCGGGCCAGGTGGCCACCACGCAGGGCACAGGTATCGGCGGCATGGAGTCCCTGCACAAGGTATTCGTTTCCCGCTTCTTGGGCGAGGACCGCCCCTCCGACATCTTGCAGGAAGCACTGCCCAACGTCATCGCGGCGCACACCATGCAGTCCCTCGTGGGCGGCTACGGTTCCATGATTCACCCCATCGGTGCCTGCGCTACCGCGGCGGTGTCGATTGAGGAGGCCGTGGACAAGATTGCCCTGGGCAAGGCCGATGTGGTCGTGGCCGGCGGTATCGACGATGTCCAGGTGGAGTCCCTCCAGGGCTTCGGCGATATGAACGCCACCGCGGAGACCGCGAAGATGACCGCCAAGGGAATCGATGATCGCTTCATCTCCCGCGCCAATGACCGCCGCCGCGGCGGCTTCCTCGAAGGCGAGGGTGGCGGCACGGTCCTGCTGGTTCGTGCCTCACTAGCAGCCGACTTAGGACTGCCGGTGCTCGCAGTGGTCGCGCACGCCGCCTCCTATGGCGACGGTGCCCACACCTCCATCCCGGCCCCTGGCCTGGGTGCGCTGGGTGCTGGCCGTGGTCGCGAGAACTCTCGTCTCGCACGCTCGCTGCGCGGACTGGGCCTGACGCCAAACGACGTCTCGGTCCTGTCCAAGCACGACACCTCCACCAACGCCAACGACCCGAACGAGTCCGAGCTGCACTCC